>JAHJRK010000411.1 GCA_018830925.1 Pseudomonadota bacterium | reverse complement strand
ATCGCTTTGAAAAATGTCACCATTAATGAGCCTTTTTTTGTGGGACATTTCCCCGGCGCACCCATTATGCCTGGAGTTCTTATCATCGAAGCGATGGCGCAAACCGGGGGGATATTGTTTGCCGTTTCTCAACCGGAGGAGAAGCGCGGTGGCCCGGTTTATTTTATGGGAATGGACAAAGTAAAATTCAGGAAACCGGTTGTTCCGGGTGATCAGCTTGTTTTTGAAGTAAAAATTTTAAATATGAGATCAAAAGCCGTCAAAATGTCAGGCATTGCGACAGTTGAAGGCAAGTGTGTGGCTGAGGCGGAGTTTATGGCCACTTTAGGAGGAAAACGATGATTCACGAAACCGCTATAATTAATTCCAGTGCCGAGATCGATTCAAGTGTCGATATCGGCGCATATTCCATAATTGGAGAGAATGTATTCATAGGTTCAGGGACCGTGATAGGCCCTCACGTTGTAATAGATCCTTTCGTAACAATCGGCCGGAACTGCCGGATATTCCAGTATGCCGCAATCGGTGCTGTTCCCCAGTCACTAAAATTTGAAGGTGAGAAAACATATGTAAAGATCGGCAATGGAACCATAATCAGGGAATTTGTCACTATTCACAGGGGAACCGGATTCGGCGGGGGAATAACCGAGGTTGGGGAAGAGAATTTTTTAATGGCCTATACTCATATAGCGCACGACTGCAGGGTAGGCCGCAAGGTTGTCATGGCAAACAATGCGACTCTGGCCGGACATATAACCATAGGAGATCATGCAACAATAGGGGGCCTTGTAGCCGTGCATCAATTTGTCAAAATCGGAGAATATGCTTTTGTCGGCGGTAAATCGGCAGTTGTTAAAGATGTGCCCCCTTATGTCATTGCCGCGGGAGACAGAGCGGAGCTGCACGGCTTGAACTCAGTCGGCCTCAAACGCCATGGGTTTTCGCCGACAACATTATCCCTGCTGAAAAAAACATACAGAATAATATTCAGAATCGGACTTACGATGAATGAGGCAATTGAAAGAGTTGGGGCTGAAGTCGAGCAGGTTCCTGAAGTCGTAAATTTCATTAGTTTTATAAAATCTTCCCAGCGTGGAGTTACACGATAATCTAATGGCAAAAAAGATTGGACTCATTGCGGGGAGCGGCCAGTTCCCCATAATTTTTTCAAAGAAAGCCGGATCAGGAGGTTTTTCCGTATATGTTGCTGCTTTTATAAATGAAGCGGAACAAACACTCATAGAGCATGTCGAGGCAATAGAATGGATGCATCTCGGGCAGGTTAAGCGGTTGATCGGTTTTTTTAAAAAAAACGGAATCAAAGAAGCCGTGATGCTTGGCGCAATAAAAAAAACAAGGATGTTTTCCGATGTAAGACCCGATATCAAAGCTATTTCACTGGTGGCGCGCATGAAAAGCACACACGATGACGGACTCTTGAGCGCGTTTGCGGGATTGCTTGAACAAGAGGGCATCATCATAAAATCTTCAACTTTTTTACTTCCGGATCTTCTGGCGGAAGAGGGCTGCTGGACAAAGCGTAAGCCGACAAGGGCGGAAAAGGCGGAGATAGATATAGGATGGCATATTGCAAAAGAGATAGGCCGCCTTGATGTAGGCCAGTGTGTTGTTGTTTGCGGCGGTTCTGTTCTTGCTGTTGAGGCTATTGACGGTACGGATGCGACGATCAGAAGAGGAGGAAAGCTCGGAAACGGGGAATCCGTCGTTGTTAAAGTCTGCAAGCCGAATCAGGATACCAGGTTCGATATGCCTGCTGTAGGCTCACAAACGATAAGTTCAATGCATGAATCGGGAGCTAAACTTCTTGCTGTTGAGGCTCAAAAAGCGGTTGTCTTCGATAAGGAAGAGATGGTCATGCTTGCCGACAGATTCGGGATAAGTATTGTTGCAATTTCAGGTCAGTACAATATGACGGCTTCATAAAAAGTCATTCTGTCCGCTGCGTCGGATTCCGCTTCATCTTTCGTCATTGTATAATGAGCTTTTTGCTTTGCCGTCTGAATTTGGACTTATTACGAAACCATAAAATTTGTTTGGAAAGATAAATGAAAAAACTGCGTGTAGGTGTTGTAGGAGCCGGCTATCTCGGCAAATTTCATGCGGAAAAATATTCACAGATGGATGATGTTGAGCTTGTTGGGATAGTGGATTCGAACAGAGTGCAGGCAGATAGCGTGTCAAAGATGATAAAGACAAATGCCTACACTGATTATCGTGACTTGATAGGAAAAGTGGATGCCGTCAGCGTTGTTGTTCCAACCCCCGCCCATTTTGAAGTAAGCAGGGACTTTTTGGAAAATGACATTGATGTTCTTATCGAAAAGCCGATTACGGCAACGCTCGTGGAAGCGGATGAACTGATAAGAATTTCGGAGACAAGAGGCCTTATCATACAGGTCGGGCATCTGGAACGATTTAATCCTGCGATTCTTGCACTCAAGGATATTGTAAAAAACCCCAGGTTTATTGAATCGCATCGTTTAAGTATTTTCAAAGAGCGCGGTACGGATGTAAGCGTTGTACTCGATCTTATGATACATGACATAGATATAATATCCGGTTTTGTAAAATCGGAAATAAAGAGCATTCATGCTGCCGGGATTCCGGTAATAACCGGCCGGGCCGACATAGCCAATACCCGGTTGGAATTTATGAACGGATGTGTTGCCAATGTTACGGCAAGCAGAATTTCAACAAAAAATGAACGAAAGATAAGGCTATTCCAGCAGGATGCATATATATCGGTTGATTTTGCAAATCATGAAATAACTGTTGTTCGTAAAAAAGAGAGTGAAAGACAGAGCATTATACCTGGCATGGAGATAAAACAGATCTGTTTTGAAAAGAGTGACGCCTTAAAGGATGAGCTTACGGCTTTTGTTAAAGCGGTAAGCAGACGTGAGGTTCCGGAAGTTACGGGTCAGGTTGGACGTGATGCATTGAAGGTAGCCTTGAGCGTAATGGAGCAGATCGATTGTTCAACAGAACAGCTTATCGACCATTGATTATATGAGTCAGCCTATTAATCGAAAATGTGTTATGATAATTGCCGGCGAAGCGTCAGGCGATATTCACGGGGCAAGGCTCGTTACGGCCATGAAGGAGAGAAATAAGAATCTCCATTTCTGCGGCATAGGGGGTGATGCACTCAGAGACGCCGGAGTTGAAATTATTCAGAATGCGTCGACTCTTGCCGTAGTCGGAATAACCGAGGTATTTTCAAAGATTTTTTCTCTTATTAAAGGCATGGCCGGCGCAAAAAGACTTCTTAAAAGTTTAAAGCCCGGCCTTCTGATACTGATTGATTTTCCCGATTTTAATCTTAAAGTTGCCGCTACTGCAAAAAAGCTCGGCATACCAGTCCTTTATTACATAAGTCCTCAGGTTTGGGCGTGGAGACAGGGCCGGGTGAAAAAAATAAAAGAGCTTGTAAATCATCTGGCTGTTATCCTGCCCTTCGAGGAGGAGTTTTTTAAAAAACACGGCCTTACCGTATCATATGTCGGGCATCCTCTTCTTGACGGCGGCCGGTCGCCGGTTACATTGAACGAAAAAGAAGACACTCCGGTAATAGGCTTGCTGCCTGGTTCACGCGACAGAGAGGTTGCAAGACATCTTCCGGTTATGCTTGAAGCGGCTTCATTAATTGTAAAAAAAATGAACAGGGTAAAAATAGCAGTATCGCTTGCGCCGACGGTGGAACGGGAATATGTTGAGAAAATAATCAGAAAATACGACGCTTATGATTATGATATTATTTCGGGCGGAGCGGAGCAGATTTTAAAAATGTGCTCTCTTGTCGTGGCTGCCTCAGGGACTGTAACTCTGGAAGCCGCCATTGCAGGAATTCCAATGGTAATAATATACAGGGTTTCTCCTGTAAGCTACCTGCTCGGCAAGGCGATGATAAAGGTTCCGAATATTTGTCTTGTAAATCTTATTGCAGGAAGAGAGATAGTCCCTGAGCTGATTCAGGACATGGCAACACCCGCCAATATAGCGGATGAAGTCTTAAGAATTCTTGGTGATTCCGGTAAAATTGAATTGATGAAAAATGAGCTTACCGGCATAAGGACTCTTCTTGGTGGTTCCGGAGCTTCCGGACGGGTTGCCGATATAGCCATGTCAATGCTGACGGCTTCGTAAAAAGCCGTCAAACAAGGTTGTAACTACTCCGGTGGATAAGGCTGTAGGCAGTTGGTCCGCCAGAGGCGGAAAAAGGAGTTGGATGGTCCCGAATGCGAGACGAAAAGGGTAGAGACCGAGAAGGTTCTGAGCGCCTTGATTCGGTCAATGCGTGACTAACAGCCTTCAGCCTACAGTCTAAACAACCTGAGTAACACAATGTTATCATAAAGGGGGATAAGCAAAATTTCATTCATTAGACCAAGGCATCTGGAACTGATAAAGATGATAAAAGAGAGCTGGTTTACGCTTTTTCTGGCTACGGTGTGTCTTCTCGTAGTTGCAGGAACAACGGCTGTTTCGGCATATTTAATCAAGCCAGCCCTTGATGATGTGTTTATCAGTAAAGACCCAAGGATGCTCAGACTTATTCCTGTTGCCGTCATCATAGTCTATTTTTTACGCGGTCTTGGAATATACGGCCAGGAATATCTTATGAGCCATGTAGGCCAGAATATAATTAGACGCCTGCGGAACCGGCTGTACAATCATATACAGGATCTGCCACTTTCGTTTTTTCAAAAAGAAAAAACAGGTGCGCTTATGTCGCGTATTACAAATGATGTCAATACCGTTAAAGCAATGGTATCTTCTGTTGTAACCGGTTCGGTCAGAGACCTCTTCACAATAATTGGCCTTACATTTGTGATATTTTACCAGATATGGCAACTCGCGTTATTCGCTTTTATAATTTTGCCCGTAGCTTTTTATCCTATCGCGGCGCTGGGGAAAAAAGTAAGGCGGGTAAGCAGGAAATGTCTTGAAGCAATTGCTGACATGAGCTCATTTCTCCATGAAACTTTTGCCGGAAATAAAATAGTTAAAGCCTTTGGAATGGAGGCTTATGAAAAAAAACGTTTCTACGATAAGACACTTAAGCTCTTTAATCTTGAGATGAAGGAAGTAAGGGCAAAAGCACTTTCCTCACCCATAATGGAATTTCTTGGAGGCATAGGAATTGCGTTTGTTATATGGTACGGAGGTTCAAGGGTAATTTCAGGAATTTATACAACGGGAACATTTGTCTCATTTCTTGCTGCAGTTGTCATGTTGTACGACCCGGTTAAAAAGCTCAGTAAACTCAACAATCATTTGCAAGAAGGGCTTGCAGCAACAGACAGAATATTTGATATAATTGAAACTAAATCGGATATCAAAGAGGATGAGAATCCTGTTGTATTAAGACGCGGTACGCATAATGTCTCTTTCGATAATATTTCTTTCAGGTATAAGGATGTATTGGTTTTAAAAAACATCAATCTGGAGGTCAAATCGGGAGAGATTCTTGCTCTTGTAGGCATGAGCGGGGGCGGCAAAACATCGCTTGTAAACCTTATTCCCAGGTTTTATGATGTCAGCAGCGGCTCCATATGTATTGATGGAATTGATCTCAGGAAAGCTTCAGTTTCGTCGCTTCGCGACCAGATTGCAATAGTTACGCAGGAGCCGATACTTTTTAATGATACGGTGAGAAACAATATAGCCTACGGCAACTGGAACGCTTCGGAGAAGGATATTGAAATGGCTGCTAGGGCCGCATATGCATATGATTTCATCCAGGGCTTTCCCGATAAATTTGACACAATCCTTGGTGAGCTCGGGGGACGCCTTTCAGGAGGCGAGAAGCAGCGGATTTGCATTGCGAGGGCGCTGATAAAGGATGCTCCCATTTTAATACTCGATGAAGCCACCTCTTCACTTGACACCGAATCTGAAAGACTGGTTCAAAAGGCTCTTGAAAACCTTATGAAGGGACGGACCACATTCGTTATTGCTCACAGATTATCGACCATAGGATATGCGAACAGAATAATTGTGATCATAGACGGCCGTATCGTGGAGGAGGGCAAACACGAAGAGCTTATGGTAAAGGAAGGAGAATACTGTAAACTGTATCAGATGCAGTTTGGTGCCGGCGATACAAAATGAAGATCAACTCCATTGTAAACAGATACCTGTTTAACGAGATGATACCGCCCTTTGTCATCAACATGGTCTTTTTTACCTTTCTCTTCCTGATGGCAAAAATTCTTTTTATCACCAATATGGTTGTGAATCATAATATTGGTCTCTCCAGAGTCATAATGATGCTTTTTCTTTTCATTCCCTATTTCCTTGTATTCGTGATTCCCATGTCAGTGATGATGGCCGTTCTTTTGACTTTTCTGAGATTTTCAAGTGATAACGAGCTTACGGCATTGAAAACAGGAGGAATCAGTCTTTACGGGTTGCTTCCGCCGGTGCTTCTTTTTTGTCTCATCGGATGCGCGCTTACTTTGACGATGTCCGTCTACGGGATGCCGTGGGGAAAGGCATCCATCAAAAGGCTGACAATGGAAGTTGCGACATCGAATATTGAACTTGGGCTCAAAGAGAGAACCTTCAACGACGGCTTTAAAGATATTATGCTTTACGTTAACGAAGTGGATATGAAAAAGGGCGAACTCAAAGATGTTTTCGTGGAGGATAAGCGTTCGGAAAACATTGTGAGTACTGTTGTAGCACCCAGGGGAATCCTTTTTTTCGAGAAGGAGAAGCTTCTTTTCCGTTTAAGGCTTTTTGACGGAAGAATCAATCAGGTAAGCATGAAAAACAGGTCGGTCAATTCGATCGGTTTTGAAACATACGATATTAACCTTGATCTGAATAGCGCTTTTTCGGATATTAAAGGAAAGGGAGGGGCAAAAGACGAGAAGGAGATGTCTTTTCCGGAGCTGCGCGATTATCTGAAGAAGGCTGAGAATAAAAACTCGAAGTATTATAAAGCCCTGGTCGAGCTCCATCAGAAAATCTCGATTCCTTTTGCCTGTTTTGTCCTCGGGAT
>JAHJRK010000410.1 GCA_018830925.1 Pseudomonadota bacterium | reverse complement strand
GATAAGGCAGAAATTGTGCACGGACAGGAAATTGACAAAACAGAATCTGTTCCCGTTGATAACAACAGCGATGTAGAAAAAGAAGCTTCAAAAGGATCCGCTAAAGATGAAAGAGGATGATAAAATTCCTTTCACCGCCCACCTGGACGAACTCAGAAAACGCCTTATAATCTGCTTTATCGCAATTGGTATAGGGTTTGTAATAGCATACGGGTTCAAGGAAAAATTGTTCGAAATTCTGACGCTTCCTCTTGTCCGGGAAATGAGGGCCGGTGATAAAATTATCTTTACGGGTCTTCCAGAAGCTTTTTTTACATACATGAAAGTCTCTTTCCTTGCAGGCGTTATTTTGGGTTCCCCGGTTATTATATACCAATTCTGGGTGTTTGTGGCTCCGGGACTGTACCAAAAGGAAAGGCGCTACCTTGTTCCGATAGTTTTATTATCTGTCATTTTTTTCGTTGGAGGTTCGCTTTTCTGTTTTTTTGTTGTTTTTCCTTTCGGTATTAAATTTTTCTTAAGTTTTGCCACAGACGTTATACAGCCACTGCTTTCCATGAAGGAGTATTTAAGTTTTGCTTCGAAAATGCTGCTTGCATTCGGGCTTATTTTTGAACTTCCTCTTGTTATTGTTTTTCTGGCAAAGCTTGGCATAGTTACGGTCGATTTTTTAAGAAAGAACAGAAAATATGCGATTCTGCTGATTTTTATTGTCGCTGCCATTTTAACACCTCCTGATGTTGTGTCGCAGATTCTTATGGGTATTCCGCTGATGATTCTGTATGAAATCAGCATCATCGGCGCCATGTTTTTTGGTAAAAAGAAGGAGAAAAAAACGGGAGACTGAGCCGAAAAAACAAATTGACAGGCTTTTCAAGTATTGATAAAAATAAACGGAAAAACAGAGTCGGTAAAGATATTTGTTTGTTGAAGTTATTTAAAACTTGAAAGGGGGTAAACGGAATTTATGAAAGTTAAGCCATTGTTGTTGGTGATGTCGGTTATTGGAATTGCAACCCTTTTTCTTTCAGCAGCTATTTTTGCTGGAACGGCAGTCCCTGATGTAATCAAGATGGAAACAAAGGGGTATGAAAAACACGAAAAGGGTATCGTTCAGTTTACACACAAAAAGCATGCCGAAGAGTACAAGGCTGCTTGCGGGGATTGCCATCATGACGCAAAAGGCAAACCTCTGGCAAATCTTAAAGCAGGCGACAAGGTTCAGAGCTGCGTAGAGTGTCATAAGAAACCGGGCGAGAAACCGAAGGGAAAAGATGCCCCGAAGCTTTCAAAGAAAGAAGCCCTCGAGTATCATGCCGAAGCCCTTCATGATAACTGCCAGGGCTGTCATAAGGATTTCAACAAGAAAAACAATTCAAAGGTGGCTCCTACGACCTGCGCAAAGTGTCATCCAAAGAAGTAACTAAGTTTACAGACAGAATAGTTATTAAGGGCCGGTTTCTTCACTTAAGATACCGGCCCTGCTTTTTTATTAGCCCTGTATCCGACAGCATTTCTTATCATGGCTTCAGCCCATGCCGGCGTACCCAACGCGTGAATGTGGGTATATGTGGCAAGAACATTCTTGAAAACAACGCCGTCTCTGTTATTGATAAGTCCTGATCCTCTTTTTAGCCTGAACACAAGGTCTTTCTCTTCACCGCCCCATTCAAGAACGCTTGAATAATGGAATTCGTGTCCACGAATTTCATTACCTGCTTCGAAATACGGATTATTTCTTTCCACCTCAACGATTGTGTAACCGTGGGCCTGGGGTTTTTTAGAAAATCCGAAGGATAAGGGAAGAAGACCGGCCATGTCATATGTCACGCCGTCAAGAAAAAGATCTTTCCCCAGATACATCAAGCCGCCGCATTCTGCATATATTGGGAGTCCATTTGCAGCCATGATTTTTAATTCTTCTTTGTAAAAAGTGTTTTCAGACAGTTCTTTTGCGTGAGTTTCAGGAAAACCGCCGCCAATATAGAGGGCGTCAACCTCCGGTATTGTTTTATCCGACAAAGGGCTTGTATAAATCAATTCTGCGCCTTCAGAAATAAGGGCATCAATATTTTCCTGATAATAAAACTGAAATGCGGAATCTCTCATAATGCCGATCCTGGGTTTTGTTTTGGAATCTACTGCCGGACCGGTAATTTTCTTTTCCGATATCTCTTCCGCACACCCTGCTGATGGCAAGCTCGGTGCTTCGAATGCTGTCTGTGCCAGTTTGTCAAGATCAATATAATTAACAGCCATCTCCGCTGCAGCAGCGATTGAGTCGGCTGCCCATTTATGTTCCGGTGTCGGTATAAGTCCCATATGCCTTTCGGGAAAACTTTGCCTCTTGAGTTTGGGCACTGAACCTATTACAGAGACCCCGGTGTGGTGTTCGATACTTCTTTTTAATATGCTTTCATGTCTTGCTCCGGCAACCCTGTTTAATATTACACCTTGTATATCAACGTTTCTGTCAAAATGGAGGCAGCCTAAAACAACTGCCGCTATAGTTCGGGTGCTTTTTGTGCAATCTAAGCACAAAACAACAGGTGCTTTAAGAAGCTTGGCAAGCTCTGCCGTGCTGGTAGTTCCTTCAAGATCTATTCCGTCATAGAGACCGCGGTTACCTTCAATAACCGATAAATCAGTATAAAGAGCATGGGAGCAAAATGAAGTCAAAACCCGATCAACAGGCGTAAGGAAGGAGTCCAGATTATAACAGGGCCGGCCTGCAGAAAGAGCAAGCCAGCCCGCATCAATATAATCAGGACCTTTTTTGAAAGGAGATACTTCTTTTCCGGCGGCTTTAAAAGCAGCAATTACGCCGGTAGATATTATGGTTTTTCCTGATCCACCCCTGATGGCCGAAATAATGATTCTGGGGAAAGCCATATTGTCCTGCATCATGGAAGAAATTTAATCTTCATCTTCCGCATGAGCCTGTTTGCCGACCCCTTTGAGACCGATCAGGGTGGTGCTTCCGCTTGACCAGTATTCAAGAATCTCTTCTTGCACCATTTTATTTACGAGATTTTTCACTTCTCTTGGTTTTTCATCCGGAGCCATTGCGTAGAAATCTCTCAGATAAAACTTGGTTTTGCCCTTTTTGCCTTGAAGAGTTTCTACTATCAATTTTTTTAAAGCTTCTTTGTCCATTATTTGGCCTCATAATAAATTATAACCGGGGCAAAAAGTTTGCCCCGGTTTGTTGTTTTAACTGCTAGAACTTAAACTGCGTTGTCTGGCGCCATGTAAAATAGGCCGGATCACGGAAATCATCAATGAGATGGT
>JAHJRK010000057.1 GCA_018830925.1 Pseudomonadota bacterium | reverse complement strand
TTGACGGCAGCGAGCACATGGAATACCGCCCGGATTACGGCCCGGAGATATATACCGGATTGTGCAAACTTGACGGTTGTGTAGTCGGCTGTATCGGTAACAACCAGGGTTTTCTTAAAGAAAACTATCCGGAATATGCTTCATACCCGGGAATTGGCGGAAAGCTTTACAGGCAGGGCCTTATCAAAATGAATGAATTTGTCACATTATGTGGCCGTGACAGGATTCCCATTATATGGTTCCAGGATACTTCCGGAATTGATGTAGGCGATATAGCCGAAAAAGCCGAGCTTCTCGGACTTGGCCAGTCCCTCATTTATTCCATTCAACAGACGGAAGTGCCGCAGCTTCTTGTTGTCTTGAGAAAAGGCTCTGCAGCAGCCCATTATATCATGGGAGGTCCAACAGCAAACAGGCACAATGCTTTTACAGTAGGCATAGCTACAACAGAAATTTACGTTATGCACGGGGAGACAGCTGCGGCGGCTTCATATTCGCGCAGGCTGGTAAAAGAAAAAGCTGCCGGGAAGCCTCTTGAGCCAATAATCGACAGCATGAACAAGCTGGCGCAGGAATATTATGACTATTCAAGGCCTGCGTACTGCGCAAAACACGGTCTTGTAGATGAAGTGGTAAATTTATCGGATTTAAGAAAATATCTCATTGCCTTCACGGGTGCCTCTTATCAGAATCCAAGATCAATCTGCCCGCAGCATCAGATGCTTACTCCTAGATCCATAAAAGGATGAAGGTGATTTCCGTGTGCGGCCTTTTATTAAAGGCCGCACATTCAATAATCCCAAACCGGAGAACAGATACTTTATGAAACAATGGAAATGCACTGTCTGCGGATATGTTCACACAGGCCCCGAACCCCCGGAAAAATGCCCGGTGTGCGGCGCCGACAAGTCAATGTTTGTAGAAGTAACCTCTTCAGAAACTGCTCCGGAAACACTCCCCGCACCGGACAAACAAGACATTCAGGCAAAATCACCCGAAATTTCAGTTATCGCCAGACTTATTCATACGTTGCATGCTCATCCTATAACAGTGCACATACCAAACGGGGTCATTCCCGTAACCGTCCTGTTTCTTGCGATTACCATTCTTTTCAAATCCGGCAGTTTTGATGTCGCCGCCTTTTATAATCTTACTGTTGTCCTTTTAGCCATGCCTGTTGTCCTTTTTACGGGCTATGTTGAATGGAAAACAAGATACCAGGGTTCATGGAGCTTGCTTTTTATAACCAAAATATCCTGTGGTATTGTAGTTTTTGTATCAGCCATTGTTTTATTTGCATGGCGCGCAATTGATCCAAATGTTTCAATTGGTCCTGACAGATATCTGTTTTTCCTTCTCCATATTATAATGCTTGCTGCGGCAGCAGTCGCAGGCCATCTTGGTGGAAAGCTTGTTTTTAAGGACTGATTGATGATCCCTGAGCTTGCTGCGGAGAATTCGCTCTGATATTTTCTTAAAGACATTCGCCCTGCACGCGGCTTTGACTGCTTCCAAGCCCCCTGTTCATCAACTCTTGTTTTTCATGACAATCTGATATAAATTGTAGCGTGAAAATCGACGCTCATTTCGTAAGTATATTAATGCATTTATGAGTCGTACACATTTACAAGAGGGTGTTTAATGTCAAAAAAAATCCTTGTCGTAGATGATGAAGAAGATATCGCTGAACTCATCAGATATAACCTGGCTTCTGAGAGGTATGATATCACTTGTGCAGGATCCGGCGAAGAGGCCGTCAGGCTTGCGGGATCAAAACCTTTTGATCTTGTGGTGCTGGATCTCATGCTTCCGGGAATCAGCGGTAAAAATGTCGCCAAAAAGCTCAGAGCCGATCCGAAAACACGTCATATTCCGATCATAATGCTAACTGCCAGAAGCGAAGAATCAGATATCGTCAAAGGACTTGAGCTTGCTGATGATTACATAACCAAGCCTTTCAGCCCTAAAATACTTTGCGCAAGGGTAAACGCTGTTTTTCGCCGTAAAAGCGAGGGTTCTGAAAATGAGTTGATTCAACGGGGTAATATCATCATTTATCCTGGACATCGCAGGGTTGATGTCTCCGGTGAACCGGTCGAGCTCTCCTTTTCGGAATTTCAAATTCTCATGGTATTAAGCAAACGTCCGGGCTGGGTATTTACCCGTTCTCATATAGTTGATGAAGTCAGGGGCGACAACTATCCTGTAACAGAGCGAAGCGTGGATGTCCAGATAGTAGGGCTCCGTAAAAAACTTGGTCCATGCGGACATTATATTGAAACTGTGCGGGGCGTGGGCTACAGGTTTAAGGAAAATCCATGAGAAAGAGTTATCCTCTTTTCCTGAAACTGTTCTTACCTTTCCTGCTTATCGTGCTGATTCCGCTTCTGGCTTTCAGCCGGTATGCCGGTTTTTCGATGCGCCAGTTTTATCTGGAACAGACGGCCATAAATCTTGAGTCACGGGCCAATCTGCTGAAAGAGCAGGTAATACATTATCTATTGGCCGGAGATGAAAAAAACATCGAACTGCTGTGCAAACGCGCGGGAAAATCCTCCAATACACGGATAACGATAATACATCCTTCAGGAAAAGTTCTGGGCGATACGGAAAGAGATCCGGCTGAAATGGTGAATCACTCGGACAGGCCCGAGTTCGTGAAAGCGATGACCGGAGAAACAGGTGTTTTTACACGATACAGCGACACACTTCTTGAGCCGATGATGTATCTGGCCATTCTGTTAACCGAAGACGGGAAACCTCTCGGGGTTCTGCGTACATCAGTGAGCATCAGCGCAATCGATAAACAACTTGAGATAATTCAGAAACGCACAACATTCGGGGTGATGATAATCGCCCTGCTGGCTGTATTCGCCAGCATCCTGTTTGCCCGCTACATAAGCCGGCCTCTCGAAAAAATCCGTGAAGGAGCAGGGCGTTTTGCAAAAGGTGATCTCTCCTACCGCCTGCCGGTATTTGATTCAGCAGAAACCGAAACGCTGGCAAGGACCATGAACGATATGGCAGCAAATTTAGACGAAAGGATGCAGACGATTATCCGCCAGCGGAATGAGATTGAGGCCGTTCTTTCCAGTATGACCGAAGGAGTCATAGCCGTTAATCCGGATGAGAATATCATCAGTGTGAACCAGACCGCCGCCCGGATGTTTCATAAAGAGCCTTCCGAGCTCCTGAACCGAAGCATTCAGGAAACCATCCGGAACCCTGATTTTCAGCGCTTTGTCAGAATCTCTCTTTTGGATGAAAACCCGCATAAAGAAGATATATTCTTCCATATAAAGGGTGATATCCTGCTGAACACGCGCTCCGCTCCGCTCAAAAACACAGGAGGGGATCGGATAGGCATCCTGATCATTTTAAACGACGTAACCCGGTTAAGGCATCTTGAAAATATGCGGCGGGACTTTGCGGCGAATGTTTCTCATGAAATAAAAACACCGCTTACAGCCATCAAGGGTTTTACGGAAACACTCAGGGCAGGAGCATTGAATAACACTGAAGAAGCAGCCCGGTTTGTGGAAATTATCGAAAATCACACCAACCGGCTGATCGCGATCATCGAAGATCTCATGAAACTTTCAGTCATCGAACAAAATTCGGGCGCCAAAAACATTCCTTTAACGGAGTGCCGGATCCTTCCGATCCTTTCTTCTGCGGTTTTGATCTGCCGGCCAAAAGCAGACGAAAAAGAGATACGGATTCTCTGTTCCTGCGACAGGGATCTTACCGCAAGGGTTAATGCTGCGCTGATGGAGCAGGCCTTTGTGAATCTTCTCGACAATGCGATAAAATACAGTGAGACAGAAGGCAGTATTGAGATAGAGGCGACAAAAAACGCTTCCGAAGTTTCCATAGCTTTTAAGGACCATGGCATTGGAATCGGCCGGGAGCATCTTTCACGCCTGTTTGAGCGGTTTTACCGTGTGGACGCATCCCGAAGCCGGAAAATGGGCGGCACAGGACTCGGGCTTGCGATTGTCAAGCATATCGTCATTGCCAATGCCGGAAAGGTAACCGTGGAAAGCAGCCCCGGGAAAGGGAGCAGATTCGTCATCCATATTCCCTTTCATTCATAATCTCAAACTTCCGGCTTTTTAATGAACTTTTAATCAAATTCTAATAATTTTCTAACATAACACCCTTACCCTTGACCTGAAATGGAAAACGGATTTTCATTTTTTAAGGAAAGAAAACAATAAAAATTATTATAGGTCAAGAATGGAGGGTAAAATGAGAAAAAGAAACTGGATTGCCGGCGTTATTATTACGGCAGTAATATTTACATCGGGTATTGCTTTTGCCGGCAATATCTCGATGAACGGATCAACAACAGTGCTTCCGGTAGCTCAGAAAGTCGCTGAAGCCTACATGAAAGAGCATCCGGATACTGCGATATCCATATCCGGCGGCGGTTCGGGAAACGGCATTAAGTCACTGATTGACAAAACAACGGACATCGCAAATTCCTCACGTGCCATCAAAAAGGAAGAGAGCGAGCAGGCAAAGGCAAAAGGCTCATATCCTGTGGAGTTTATCGTGGCA
>JAHJRK010000056.1 GCA_018830925.1 Pseudomonadota bacterium | reverse complement strand
TGGCATATTAAAATGGATTTGGGATCTCCTCCGTGCTCGCCGCAAATTCCGCATTCCAGATCAGGTTTAACTGATCGCCCTTTTTTTATTGCAATCTCCATCAATGCGCCTACGCCGTCCCTGTCAATTGTGGCAAACGGATTGTCCGGGAGAATACCTGAACCAAGATACTCAACTAAAAATCCGGACTCTGCATCATCTCTCGATATTCCGTAAGTTGTCTGGGTAAGGTCATTTGTTCCGAATGAGAAGAAAGAGGCATGCTCAGCAATCTTGTCGGCAGTCATGGCTGCGCGCGGAAGCTCGATCATGGTTCCGAATTTGTAATCAATATCCATATTGTTTTCATTCATGACTTTTACCGCTTCAGCCTCAAGTGTTGCGCGCTGTACTATAAGCTCATTAACATGGCTTGTAAGCGGTATCATAATTTTCGGAAATACCTTTATGCCTTCTTTGGCGACAATACATGCCGCCTCGAAAACAGCGCGCACCTGCATTCTGGTAAGATCCGGAATATGTATTCCAAGCCGGACGCCTCTCATGCCGAGCATCGGATTGTACTCATGGAGACTTTCAACCCGCTTTAGTATTTTTTCCTTCAATCTGATTTTTTGCAAGAGATCATCAATCTCCGACAAATTTCCTGCATTCTTTATCCGGATCTTCAAATCGGACAACTCCCTCATCAGCTCAACATGATTCGGCAGAAATTCATGCAGCGGCGGATCAAGCAGACGGATAATAACCGGAAGGCCGTCCATAACACGGAACAGCCCCGCAAAATCCTCCCGCTGAAAAGGCAGAATGGCATTGATTGCTTCACGCCGTTCGATAGGAAAATCGGTCATGATCATTTTCTGAATAAAAGGCAGGCGCTCTGGTTCAAAGAACATATGCTCGGAACGGCAAAGCCCTATACCTTCCGCGCCGTAATCACGGGCACGCTTTGCATCTCTCGGATAATCGGCGTTCGCCCAGACGCCAAGCTTCTTGAATCCGTCTGCCCAGGAAAGCAGTTTTATAAGCCAGGGATCCTTTATATCCGGGATAGTCGTCGAAAGTTTATCGAGATATACTTCACCGGTTGAGCCGTCAATTGATATCCAGTCCCCTTCATGTACTATTGTATCCTTTACACTCATCCTGCGCCGGCCAAGGTCTATGATGAGTGAAGAGACACCGACAACCGCCGGCTTCCCGAACTGGCGGGCAACAAGAGCCGCGTGGCTTGTCCGGCCGCCGCGTGTGGTTAAAATGCCTTTTGCCGCCAGCATTCCGTGAACATCGTCCGGCCGTGTTTCGGGACGAACCATGATAACCTGTTTTCCCTCTTCCTTTGCCCATGTTTCGGCCCGGTCGGCATCGAAAGCCACAACACCTACTGCGGCCCCGGGAGAGACATTGAGCCCGGTTGCCAGCAATTTGCCTTCAGCCCTGGCGGCTTCAGTCGCTTTTCTGTCAAACTGGGGATGGAGAAAGAAATCAATCTGATCCGGTGTAACCCGAAGAACAGCTTCTTCAAGCGTGATAAGCCCCTCATCGGCCATATCCACGGCAATCCTCACGGCGGCCTGGGCGGTTCTCTTTCCGTCCCTTGTCTGAAGCATCCAGAGTTTGCCTTTTTCTACAGTGAACTCCATATCCTGCATGTCGCGGTAGTGTTTTTCAAGCCGGTTCGCCACTTCCTCGAATTCAAGGTAAGCAGCAGGCATCTCCGCTTTCATTTCCGAGAGATCATTGGTCAGCCGGATACCGGCAACAACATCTTCTCCCTGGGCATTAATCAGATAATCTCCTTCGAGCTGCTTTTCCCCGGTGGAACCGTTGCGGGTCATTGCAACTCCAGTTGCGCTGTCATTCCCCATATTTCCAAAAACCATGGTCACTATACTTACCGCAGTCCCGAGATCATGTGAAATGCCTGCCGCATTACGGTAATCGACAGCCCTCTTCCCGTTCCAGCTCTTGAAAACAGCTTCGGTTGCAAGGCTCAGCTGCTCATACGGATCTGTTGGAAAATCTCTTTGCGCCTGCCTTCTGAAAATTCTTTTAAAATCTTCAGTCACGGCCTTCCACGCACTGGCGGAAAGTTCGGCATCGATTGATACTTTTGCCGCCGCCCTTGCTGCGGAAATCACTTCTTCAAATTTTTCATCGGGTATCCCCATTACAACGCTTCCGAACATCTGCACGAGGCGGCGATACGAGTCATATACAAATCGTTCATCCTCTATATGCCCCGCCAAGCCTTTTGCCGTTTCATCATTGAGACCGATATTGAGTACGGTATCCATCATTCCGGGCATTGAGAATTTTGCGCCTGACCGGCAGGAAACAAGCAGAGGATTATGCGGATCTCCGAATTTTTTTCCTGTTGCAAGTTCTATCGTTTTCAGAGCCTCTTTTTCCTGCTCCCACATCCCATTCGGGAAAACCCCTCCTTCAGCCAGATACGCATTACACGCCTCGGTTGTCACTGAAAAACCGGGCGGTACAGGAACTCCTATACGGGCCATTTCAGCAAGATTTGCTCCTTTCCCTCCGAGCAATCCCCTTACATCATCCCAGTTTCCGCCGACATACGCCTCTGCAAGATCAACTTCATTAAACAGGTAGACCCATTTTTTGGACATTTTGATCACCTCGGTTGTTTTTTTATACTACTTTATCATATTAATCCCGCTTGTTATTTTGCGGTCTGAACCTCATATTTTTATGAGTTCATCCAAGTATATTTAATGATTCTTTTCTGCTCTCGTGCCTAACGCTCGCTCTATTTTGCCCTTCCGCAATACGGGCAAAATTTGAAATTCCCCGTTAATCTTTTTCCGCAATTATAGCACACCGCTTCCTTATCACCCGGAAAAAATTCATGCCCGTATCCGAATTCTTTTACTTCCTGCTCACATTTGTCGCACATCAAAAATGTTTCGCCTTTTTTTACCCTGAAGAGCGGAATAAAAAAGAGACTGAAATAGTGATCTGTGCGTCTGTAATGTGCCCGGGCCAGACCACAAACGGGGCATAACTGAGGTTTTTTGTCGACAAGAGTTGTTTTCGGGGAAATTCCTGCTATAAGAAACATCGCTTAAAATGACCTTGGCTTGCAGATAATTTCCCGGATTCGCATATTAAACAGGTCCGACTGGTTTACGGGCTTGAGTACCAGGGCAGAGTCAGCTCCCTTGTTGGTTCCTCCGACAGCAATTATGTCTTCACCGGAGAGGGCTCCCGCATCAGCGGCCATAATCGATATTTCAACGGCGACTTTTACGCCCTGTCCGAAGAGCCTCAGGGTTTCGGCGATAAGAAGAGTGGGATAAAGACCTCCGAATTTATTGGCAACCGACCTCTCAACTCCAGATAAGGCATGTGTTGCCGAAACAACAACAGCGCCTTTATCCTCAAGATATTTTTTTGCAGAATTGGGCATCACAACCTTGAAAGGTTCCATAAAACCGCAATGATAGGTAACAACAACAACTTTAAAACCTTCAAATATCTCAAGGGCTTTTTTTGCTGTATCCCCTTTGGAAGATGCGACGGCTACCTCTTTTATCCCTAAAGCTTTTCCACGCTCATATGCAAGCTTCAGAGCCTTTTCCGTATTGATTTTCCCCGGTTTATCAAAATACATGTTGACCTCCTGTGTAACATATTGTTGAACATATGAGCCAATTTCAAAACGATCAAAGGCGGCTTGTTAGAAAAGGGCAGCAGCTGAAATTCCGGCAATAAAGCGGCTGTGAGGGCTCCAATTTTCATTGGAGAACCACCAAAGGCAAAAAAAGCCGGTTTTTTGGCAATGCTT
>JAHJRK010000409.1 GCA_018830925.1 Pseudomonadota bacterium | reverse complement strand
CTCTTCATTTATGGTTACCGTAAGTTTTTTTTGCATTGTAATCAGCTCCTTAAACCTTACACGTATAGTAACACGTGTAAAATCTAGTGTCAAGGCATAATAAAAATGTCATGCGAAGGCGGAACGCCGAAGTTGAGCCGATGGCACAGGTTCTGTTGTAGCCTTCGTCTTATGGGATAGTGAGTCACTTATAGGCATTATGGTATTCATAGGGGGTATTTAAATATATCTTAAGATTCAGACTGTTATTATATGTTCGCTGTGAATTTAGATTGAAATTCACACATTTGGCCCTCCCCACGGCTGTCTGGATCAATAAACCGGCACCAGAAAATAGTGATCTGGTGCTACACTAAATTCATGATGAAAGTATATCATTTTCATTGACAAGTTCCGGTTTTGGGCTCTTCCATGATTGCCTTGAGTCCCGACTTGATTTTTTCTTTATTTCAGGATGCATTCCCTTAATAACAATTTCTGTTTCATATGGGATCCTCAGTGAATGAATTCCGGGCCTCATAATTCCTCAAGAGTGTAAACCTTCGCCCGTTTCGCCTTCGATGCAACCCCATTATCTCATAACTTTCTTATCAATTTATATATTGATGAACGTTATATCACCCCTATTTTGATTGTCTTGCCATGCTCTTTCCAAATTATTCTTTAAAAAATATAGGAAACGCATAATTTCATTGGCCCCATTCTCCCCCAGCATTGCCAACAAATGTGTTGACATGCTTTTTTTACCGTGCTATTTTCCCAACAGAATTGTTGCCAACAAAAATGTTTTAAAAACATGCGGAGGGACGCGATGCCGAAAAAACTAAAACAGGCTTATGGTAATTGGGTTGAGGGGGAACGTTTCTGGGATAGGGAAAAAGATATCGAGCTGATGATTAAAAAACTTGATGAAGGCGCTCACCTTCTTTTGGTTGCTCAGCGGCGCATGGGCAAGACAAGCCTCATGAGAGAGGTTAAAAGGCAGCTTGCGAGCCGCTATACTTGCCTATTTATAGACCTTCAAAAGGCATCCTCCGCCCAAGACGCTATCGTTGAAATAAGTCTTGCACTAAAACCGTACAAAAACCTATGGGAGAAAACTCGGGAACTGTTTGTCAATGTGCTCAGCCTGATTGTAGGAAGCATTGAGGAGGTGAACATCGCTG
This sequence comes from Pseudomonadota bacterium, assembly GCA_018830925.1. Taxonomy (GTDB): domain Bacteria; phylum Desulfobacterota; class Desulfobacteria; order Desulfobacterales; family RPRI01; genus RPRI01. The sequence goes on along the minus strand of JAHJRK010000409.1, from coordinate 6,347 downwards.
AAGTCGGTATTAAACTGCGCGCCGGGCTCACCTCCGGCAATTGGAGCGAAAAGGGGGATGCTCTCTTTTCGATTCTTGCGGAATCGGAGCGGCCTGTCCTGCTTTTTATCGATGAGGTGCCTCTCATGGTTAACCGCATGCTCAAAGGCGAAGATTACAGAATCAATTTCGAACGAAAAGCCGGAGTCGATATGTTTATGTCCTGGCTTCGGAAAAACAGCCTTGCCCATCAGGGAAAAATCGGAATTATTCTTTCAGGCAGCATCGGCTTGGAACCGATACTTCGTCAAGCCGGCCTCAGCGCGTCAATTAACAATTTCCTGCCCTTTGACCTCAAACCATGGGACATCGCCACCGCAGTCGAATGCCTGCAGGCACTTGCTGCGGAATATGGCGTTATTTTTAAAAAAGATGCCGAAACCGAAATGGCGAAAAGACTCGGTTGCTGTATCCCCCATCATGTTCAGATGTTTTTCACACATGTTCATGACCATTGCATAAGAAGAGGAAGGATGGAATTTTTTCCGGATGACGTCAATGGCATATATGAAAACGAAATGCTTGGCGTACGGGGTCATGCCGAACTGACCCACTATGAAGAGCGGCTGAAGCTTGTGCTCGGTCCCGAGGCTTTTCCTCTGGCTCTTGAAATGCTCAGCGAGACCGCTGTAACCGGTTGTCTGACGCGTCATTCCCTTGCGGCCTTTCAGAAGCACTATGCGTTCAGTGATATCAGCGTTCAGTCGGCCCAGGAGGAGATTCTTCGGGTGCTCGAACACGACGGATATATCAAAGCCGGGAAAGATGGATTTGTGTTTGATTCCCACCTGCTTCAAGATTGGTGGAATAGACGATACGGTTATTTCCATGTACCCGTTTCGGAGAGGAGGATCTAAGCCATGGCCAAACGTTTCATGAAATACAACCCTTCTTTTCTTTCCGAGGAAGATCTTGTTGGAAACTTTGCGGTACGGCATGCAGACCTCGGTCTGATCATTCGAGTCATCAGAGAAAACGTGACGGATTCAAATCAGCACGTGCTCATCATCGGTCCGCGGGGCAGCGGAAAGACCACGCTGGTGCTTCGCGCGGCCGCTGAAATCCAAAGAACCAAGGAATTGTCCGAGCTCTGGCATCCCCTGATCTTTTCAGAAGAAAGCTATGAGGTAGTGTCGGCCGGCGAGTTCTGGCTTGAGGCACTGTTTCATCTTTCCGAGCAAACCGGCGATGAAAAGTGGGGGCGCATTTATGATGAGCTGAAAGATGAAACCGATCACCAAAGGCTGGGGGATCGCGCCCTCGCTCAGCTGTTGGATTTTGCAGACAGTCAAGGCAAAAGGATTCTTCTGATCGTCGAAAATCTAAACATGCTGTTTGGCGATCTGACCAGCGATGAGGAAGCTTGGAAGATTAGGCACACCCTGATGAATGAACCAAGGCTGATGCTGCTTGCCACCGCGACACGCCGATTTGAAACCATCGAAAATTCATCCCAAGCAATGTTCGAGATGTTTAAGATGCAGGAACTAAAACCTCTCGATGACGATGAATGCAACCGCATCTGGGAACTCATCACGGGGCAAAAATTAATCGGTGAGCGGATCAGGCCCATTCGAATTCTTACTGGTGGAAACCCTCGGCTACTGACCATCATCGCCATATTCAGCGCTCACCGCTCCTTCAAACAGCTTCTTGATGACCTGATAGATTTAATTGACGATCACACGGAATATTTTAAAAGCCAACTGGACAATCTTCCGGTAATCGAAAGAAAAGTTTATCTCTCTCTCGCAGAGTTATGGAATGCCTCAACCGCACGGGATGTGGCAAGAGCCGCCAGATTGGATGTGAACAAAACCAGCTCGCTTCTGGGCAGACTTGTGGGCAGGGGTGCCGTGATTGTGGAGGCACAGGACAAAAAAACCAAATGGTACATGGTGGCCGAGCGAATGTACAATATATACTACCTGATGCGCAGACGCGGCAAACCGGCCGACCGTGTTAAAGCAGCAGTGAAATTCATGGTCAGCATGTATGATCCGGAATCCGCCGTAAAACTGATAACCGAGGAAGCATGCGGGCTTTCTCCGGAACACTGCCAGGACCATTATCTTGCGTTTCTTGAGACAATAAATGAAATTCCGGACGATAAACTCCGTGAGAAAATCATCGTTTCCGCGCCGATAAACTTCCTTGAATCGCCCTATTTAGCCAAAGCATTACAAAATATTAAGATGCAGGGGGATGGGACCGAAAAAACAGTTACTCTTAACAGCAAAGAACCGTCTGATGCAGAGGATATAATTGCAGCTTCTGACGAGATAATAGAGTGTTTTGGTGATGGCAAGGAGCCCGATATCCGGAAACATGTGGCAATTGCCATGGTTAACAAAAGAGTAGCCCTTAAGCAACTCAATCGATCTGAGGATGAAATTGCAGCCTTCGATGAAATGATAAAACATTTTGGTAATGACAAGGAGCCCGATATCCGGAAACATGTGGCAATTGCCATGGTTAACAAGGGCATAACTCTCGGACAACTCAATCGATTAGAGGATGCAATTGCCGCCTTTGACGAGATTATAAACCAGTTTAGCAATGACAAGGAGCCCGACATCCGAAAACATGTAGCAAGAGCCATGTTTAACAAAAGCGTAGCCCTTATAAAACTCAATCGATCTGAGGAGGCAATCGTTGTCTACGATGAAATGATAAAACGTTTTGGCGATGACAAGGAGGAAACAACCCGTAAGCTGGTTGAAAGGGTCATGAAAGAGAAGTTAAAGGTGTTACTTAACATACCGGAACGACTTAAAGATGTTCTGCAAACCGCCGAGGAAATGATCGGAAAAAATCCGGAACACGCAAGCTTGCTGAACAGCATTTCGTGGCTTTTTTATCAAAACAGGGGTTTGCTCTCGCTTACGGAGGCCGAAAAATGGGCAAGGAGAGCGATTATCTTATCACCTGATAATGCAAATATTCATCACACATTGGCCTGCATCCTAAGCGGGCTAGGCAAAGGAAATGAAGCTTTAACGTACGCTGCGAAGTATATTCAGGACACAGCATGTGTTGAAAAAACAATCGAAGATGCAATAGAGTTGTTCGTCTCGCTTGCGGCATCGGGGCAGGCAAAAAAAGCGCTTGATCTTCTCCTTAACTCTGAAGCGCAAAAACATCTGGAACCTCTTGTTGTAGGGCTGAAGCTATACGTTGGCGAAGAGGTAAAAACCGCGATTGAAATCCGAGAGGTGGCAATGGACGTTGTTAAACGGATTGAAGAGCGGTCGAAAAAATAAAAGCTGAAAAATGCGTGGAGAATATGAAAGTTCAGACCGTAAGATTCAATCGGTCAGGTTTTGCCTTATATAACCCGGAACGTTGGTTGTAATGGATTTGGCGCCTAACCTTTTGAACCTTTTTGCTGTTTCAGGATCATCAACAGTCCACACATGGTATTCAAAGCCTTCACTTTGTATAGCCTTAATGAAAGAATCGTCAATAATCTTATGGGTTGAGCTGAATCCGTCTGCTCCTGTTTGCCTGAGAACATCAATTACTTCGTTTAAAGAAGGCTCTGTTTTGCCAGAAAATTTACCTTTCTTAAAATCCGATAACCAGGATGCTTTTATACCCGGATCTTTGCTCTTGAAATTACGTATCATATCCTTATCAAAAGAGATAACGATGACCTGATTCTTTTTCAACCCCGATTCGGATAGTTCTTCAAACAGCTTTGACAGGATTTCCGGTCCGCTTTTGATTTCGATATATATTTTTTTGCCGGCGGGAATGGTTGCAAACACTTCTGAAATCAATGGAATTTGAGTTCCCCGCCATTTTTCTCCAAACCACGATCCTGCATCCAGCTTCCGCAATTCTTCCAGTGTTGTGTCTTCAACGACCTTCTTTACCCCGGATACTCTCTTTGTATCTTTATCGTGTATGCAAACGATTGCTCCGTCTTTTGTTAGTTGAAAGTCGCCCTCAATCGCGTCAGCGCCCTCCTCCCATGCAAGCTTGAAAGCCGGTATCGTGTTCTCCGGCGCATGTTTCGATGCGCCCCTGTGAGCAACTATTATGGGATACGGCACATCAACAGATTCTGAATCCTTAACATTCATTCCAGTCAATCCTTCCTGTAAGGTCAGTAAGTAAAAAAGCACCGCCGGTAAAACAATTTTCCAGTCGATTATCCGTATATTCATATTTCGCTAAAAACTTATCTGACAGGATTTACAGGATTTGACGGATCAACTGCATCAGGCCGCTCCGGAAGAGCGGCCCGAAAAGGACTTATTGTCCGCCGCGGTGGATTTCCGGCCGGCAGGCAACATCCTGTACATCCTGTTAATCCTGTCAAAAAACAACAGAATGACTTTTTACGAAGCCGTCAGTTTTATAAAAATATAACCGCCGCTTTTGTAGCCGAACAGTTTTAAAACATGATGGTAGTTGCTGAAGATCCCTTTGCAGAATGTGTCAAAAGAAATTTTGTACGGCTTTTCCTGCTGAGGGTCCACATCGAGAATGGTGACATCTCCGTTTGTCGTATCAAAGCCGCCGACAGGTGAAATGTGGGGTATGTTCAATGTCCGGAGAAACGCTCCCTGGTCGAAGTGGGCGATAATCAGGCAGCTGCCCTTGGTTTCAAAATCAAGTAGCCTGTTTCTGAGGTCTTCTTTTATTTTTTCTGACAGACTGGACTTTTTTTGGGCCTCGATTGTTTCAATCTCTTTATACTCTATTCCGTAGGCATCGAGACTGCTTTTCACGATCTCGCCAAGAAGAGGCAGCGGGAGGCCGCGCTTCCCGTTGTCTCCCTTTTCACTCATTCTTTCTTTCCATTTTGCCGTTCTGACTTTTTCAAGGATATCCCTCTGACTGATGGGGACAAGGTTGCCTCCCTGCTTCTCCCTTAATGCGTTTACGACCGAAACAAGGGTTGCAACCGAGCAGGATGCTTCATGATATTGCTTCACATGGTGCTTTAAAAGCGCGGCTTTAAGCGGATTGCCGCCGGTTTGAATGGGATCTGAGATATACTCCGCCTCATAGCGGCCGAAAGAACCTGACCCTGTAATTTTATGAAAAAAATACAGCATATAAAAAAAAGTATGTATGATAATTCTGCGAAGATTCATATTTTATCTCTGCTGTGTTGTTTTATATTTCAGGTCAAGACTGCATCTTCCATCCGTTCAAATCGTCCATTTTTCGCTGTATGTGCAAAAGCAGAGGCATTATAATCCAATGTTAAATAAACGCCGTAAATTGCGTTTTCCCGAAAAAGGTTGCTGAAGGGTTATTGTGATGAATTAAAGTACCCGTATCAGGAACGTATGATAACATATTTGAAGCTCCCTGCCGCAGAGCGGACGGGGTTAGCGCTCGCTGTGCCGGTTCAAGATGACAGGTTTATGCAGCAACGAACTCGATTTTAACCCGCATCCCGGTTGCTTCGGCAATCTTTTCCAGGGTTTTGAGCGTGAAGCCCTCATACTCACCGCTCTCGATCCTCGAAATCGCCTGCTGGCTGGTTCCCATTAGCTCTGCCAGTTGCTGTTGCGATAAGCCCTTCTTATTTCGTAGCTCCGCAATCTTCATTGCCAGCTTGAGAGCTTGCCTCTCTTCCTGGTAATGCGTTTTGAACTCGGGATCTTTGATGTCTTCCCGCAATCTGCTTTGGAATGTCCGGACTTTGTCTTTTTTCATATTTCACCTCCCGCAGGGAACCTCCGCATCCAATCTTTCATGCGTTTCTCCGCTAAGTCAATATCCTTCTCTTTCAGTTGCTGTGTTTTTTTGGAAAATGCGTGTACCAACACAATCTGATCAAATACCTGGAAGAAATAGAGAATGCGGTACTGGTTCAAGCTATGATGTATTCTCAATTCTCTTATTTTACCCCTGACAATATCAGCATAGGGGCGCTTAAGATTCGGCCCTTGCTCTTCCAAGAGTGACAGATACGCAGCCACTTTAGCCCGTAACTTTTTGTCCAATCCATCAAGAAAGTCATCAAGCGGTGAACCTCCCCGCATAGCTGTATAGAAGACTATATTGTACAAGCACGCCTCCATGCCACAGTTGTTATATACATCATGTTTGATGTATTGTCAAGCTGGTCTCTTCGTTTTCGTTTCAGGAAACTTGTCGATATCGGTAGCTCCCGATATGAGAAACTTCAGAAAAACGGCATTTCTAGGCCGCAATGTTTCGCAGATACTCAGAAGAATGAGATATTCCTCTATACCCTTTGCTGTTGAAGAACCGCCTATAGCTTTCCTTTCGTAATGTGCAGGAGTGAATAAAGAAAAAATGAGATGTGCCGGTTATCGACG
>JAHJRK010000408.1 GCA_018830925.1 Pseudomonadota bacterium | reverse complement strand
CGGCATCAAAGCCTTGACAAGAGAACACCAGATGTAGTTTACTGGGCAACACTGCCCAAGAAAGAGGCAGCAGCTTGAACAAGAGCAGCTTATCACTTAAAAAACTCTTTTTGCTGTTCAAACAATCCCGACCACCGCTATCGGCTTGGCATATTCGCCCATCTCCTTAAGCACAAGCTCCAGATGACTCAGTGTTTCGCGGGCATTTGTTTCACCTTTTTGAGTTTTCTGTATCGCTTCATCCACTTTCGAAATCGTATGAGCCGACTGGTTTACAAGCTCATCCATCACCTTTATTCCGCCTTCAAGTTTAATCGTTGTATTCCGGATTATTTCAGTCTGGTCTTCAGAGCTTTTAGCTATGGATTTTGCAGTAATATCTATTTCATTGCTGCCTTCCAGGAGTTTTTTTGCAAGCTTTATAAGGGTTGAATTCGTCTCATGAATTTTTATGGAAACACTTTTCATGTCAAGAAGCAGCGTTCTCAGATGGTTGACCATTAAAGAAAATACTTCTTCAAGATCGCGGATCTCATCTTCCGATATTATCTCTATCTCCCGTGTCAGATTCCCGTTACTTATTTCTTTGGCGGCGTTGCTCAGTTTGTTCAGTCGTAAAGTTATAGACCTTGAAAAAATAATACCGAATATGGTTCCGATCCCCATGGCAAGGGCAACTGAAAGCCCCTGTGCCAGATAAAAATCTCCCGTTATCCTGTTGACTGCCCCAATTACGACAATAATAACCAAAAGAAGGATCAAGAAATACGTTATCAGTTTGATTTTTATGCTTGTTTTTCCCATTTTTCATATTCCTCCAAAGCCAGTATCCATCCGACCTTCTTATCTTCCACAATTAACAGGGTGACAATAACCCTTGTTTTTCCTGAATCAGTGATTGTGGTAAATACAGTATTATCCAGTTGTTGGTTGTGTACTATTCTCTTCAGTGCGTTAATAAGTATCGGCTTGTCATCATGGGGGAATATATCGGTTATAAGGCGGTTTAAAAGTTCGGAAGTGGTCCTGTTGCATATTTTCAGAAGAGCCTTATTTACTCCAAGGATTCTCGTATCAGAATCCAGTGTTATTACTCCAACTCCTAAGCATTCTAATATTGATTTTTGAAAGTGAAGAGAATCCAGGAGATCAACGGCTTCTCGTCTCGGAAAAAGGGTTCCTGATTCCGTGATGCTCTCCTTGTCCGTTACAGAAAAGGAATCAGCGTCGATTCTGTCCATGAATTCATTTACACTGACAGCCATTTTTTCCATTGGCCCCTTTGCAATGTAATGATCGGCGCCAATTCTATCGAGAGAGCCAAGGTGTTCTACTATTGTGCCTGAAACCGCAACAATTGGAAAACAATTTTCAGGATATTTCGTCCTTACGAAACCGATAAGTCCCGCTCCGTCAATTTTAGGCATTACAATATCGGCGAACATCAGATCAATCTTTTCATTTTGAATTTTTGAAATTCCTTCCTTGCCGTCATACGCCTTTATAACAACATATCCTCTTTTTTCAAGCAGTTCTCCCAAAAATTCTACAAAAAAGAAATCATTATCTACGACAAGTGCTGTTTTCGGCATAATTTCACCTTTCATTTCTCCGTACAAAAAATTAATTTACGCAGACTCTTCTGATCTCGCTTATATCAGTAATTCCTTTAAAAACCTTCATGATTCCATCCTGCTTTAAAGTGGTCATATTATCTTTGTATGCCTGATTAAATAATTCTTCGGTGTTTGCGGCTCTTTTTATAAGGCTTTTCATTACCGGGGTGCCTTCCATAAGTTCGTGAATTGCCATTCGTCCCTTGAAGCCTGAGCCCGAACACGCCTCACATCCCCCTGTGCGATAGAGAACAAGATCGGATGAATATTCAATACCTGTTTCCTTGAATTTTTCCCTTCCGTAGTCTGAAGATATATCATCAAATTCCTCATGAGAAGGGTTGAACGGTTTTTTGCAGTTTGAGCATAATTTTCTGGTGAGTCTCTGCGCAAGGACTCCGAGGAAAGCGTCGGAGAAATTAAGCGGGTTAAGCCCCATGTCCAGGAGCCTGGTCACTGTTTCGGGCGCGCTGTTCGTGTGAAGAGTCGAAAAAACAAGGTGGCCGGTTAAAGATGCCTCTACTCCGATTGAAGCTGTTTCCTTGTCCCTCATTTCACCTATCATGATAACATCCGGATCGAGGCGCAGGAATCCGCGCATGACCCTTGCAAAGTCAAGTCCGATTCTTGATCTGACCTCGACCTGCCGCAATCCGGGTTGGGTTATTTCAACCGGATCTTCGGCGGTCCATATTTTGATTTCTGGCTTATTGATGTGGCCAAGAGCGGAGTGAAGCGTGGTGGTTTTTCCGGAGCCTGTGGGCCCGACAACGAGTATAAGTCCGTAAGGCTGGCTGATGATCTTCTTCAAAACTGCCAGGTTGCGTTCATTGAGCCCCATATCATCCATTTTCATGGCGCCTGCCTTGGCGAGAATCCTCAAAACCGTATCTTCGAATCCACCCGCAGTCGGCATGGTCGACATGCGAAGCTCGAAAGTAGGTATGCCCTTGCGTCTCATCTTTATTTTGCCGTCCTGGGGGAGCCGCTTTTCGGCTATGTCGAGACCTGCCATGATTTTCAGCCTTGAGAGTATTGCGGGGGCCATTGTGTTTGGAACCTGAAGATATTCATGGCAAACGCCGTCCAGCCTGAAGCGTATGAAGGTCTTTTTTGTTATAGGAGAAGGCTCTATGTGGATATCGGACACTTTTTTCCTGTAAGCAGTTATAAGCACCTGGTCAACCAGCCTTACGACCTGACTGGATGATTCATCTACGATATCTTTTTCAAGCACTGCCTCTTCTTCGACTTCAAAAGATACGTCAGGTATGAGTTTGTCAAGATTTTCAAGAGTTGCTTCCATCGCATCGGAAGTCTTGTCCACTGAGAAGAAGCGGTCTATGTACTTTATTATATCTTCTTTGATTCCGACGCAGAACAGTATGTTCTGGTTTGACATCAGAGCTCTTATGTGATCTGTCTTTCTTAAATCCTTCGGATCATCGACAAGAATTTCAATGAAATTCTTGTCCCAGCTGAGCGGAACCCAGATATAGTGAAGCAGAAAGGATCTTTTCAGTTTGCTGATAAGCTCAGCAGGTACAGGCAGTTCAGGATTAAAACTTTTAAACGGGCAATTGTAGAAGAGCGAAAGGGATTTGCCCACATCCTCCTTTTTTAAATTGAAGTTTTCAATCAGCTCAAGTTCGACACTTTTGCCTGTTTTCTTTGAAGATTCAAGCGCTTTTTGAAGCTGAGCCGAGGTTGCTATGGAGGAATTGAGAATATATTCAAACTTTGAATTACTGAAAAGATTCGAAATAAGCGAATTGAGCTTGTATCCAGCTTCCGCGTTTTCAGGATCAATGCTCAAAGCCGCCCTCAATAATGAAACCGCAACATCTCTGCGATCCTTTTTCTCCATTTCCGTGCCGAGCCACAATTTTATCTGTGAGGCGTCTTTGTTCACTATTTTGTTTTTGGCGATAATCTCGTCTGTTTTCTCGATGACGGCCTCATGCGACTCGATCTTAAATAGAATTGACAGGACTTCGACGACAATACTTACCGGGGTGTATCCTTCTTTCGAGCAGTCGAATTTCAGCAGTTTTTCATATTCAGCGGCGGCCTCCCTGGTAAGACCGAGCTCTTTTAAAGCCGACGCGTTGTTGATGATGTCTTTTGTGCTTCCGGTTGGGGCCATCGTTTTTTTAATTAAATAAAGATCCCCTTCTGATAAGCTGGGGGCGGGCTTTGCCTTGTTATTTAAGATTTCGTTTTTCAGCTGGTTTACTCTTTTTCTGATACGAATCAATTCTTCCTGGTCTATTTCAGCGCCTGCTGTAAGTATCTGGTCGTAAATGCTCAATGAATCATCAAGCATACCCATTGAATAATAGGTCTCTGCTTCCTGAAGCTTGTTTTTAATTTTTATTCTTTCGGAATCGACGGCGCTCATATTAAATTAATCCTTCAATTAAATAATGATGCTTATATGATCCTTTTGAAGGTGATGACTGCTATTCGGACAACAAACCTGATGCAGGGGCTGTTTCAGAGCAAATAATAACTACATTTATTGCAAAATCATCAAAACTGAACATTTAAAATGTCCGCAGCAGGCAGCATGGAATATGCATACTGTTTCGATTCAAGCCTGAGAAATATTTATAAATATATTTCAAAATTATTTCGGATGCAACCTATATTTTCCTGTTTTCCATTTGACCTGTTGCATGATCGCCGCAACTCTTATCGATACGCACTTTGACTATTCTGTTCCTGATGCGGTCTTCGCCTTTCATCAGAACCGAAAGATAATTTGAAGATATTCCTTTTAAGAGTCCGCTCTTTTCATCTCTTTTATCTTCAATCAGGAGATCTGCCCTGGTTCCGGCGGCCTTTTTGTAAAAATCGGCTTTTTTTAATGTTCCCAGCCTGCGCATTTCCGTGCATCTTGCTCTTATGACACCGTCGGGAACCTGTTCCGGAAAGTCTGCCGCAGGAGTTTTTTTGCGGGGTGAATAGGGAAAAACATGCAGATAGCTAACCGGCAATTCATCTATGAGGGAATAAGTGTTGTGAAAGGCTTCATCGGTTTCACCCGGGAATCCTGCCAGTATGTCGACTCCTATCGCCGCATCCGGTATAGATTCTTTTATCCGGATTATAAGGTCTTTAAAATATTCACGGGTGTAAGGCCTGTGCATTTTTTTCAATATCCTGTCGTCTCCGCTTTGTAGAGGGATATGAAAATGGCGGCAGATTTTGCCGGATTCCGCCGCAAGTTTTATTATCCCGGGAGTAAGTTCGTTCGGCTCTATGGAGCTTAAGCGTATCCGGTCGATAATACAGGAGTCGGTTATCAGCTCAAGCAGGGCCATAAAAGTTGTTCCCGGAGAGAGATCCTGTCCGTATTTTCCCAGGTGTATTCCTGAAAGCACCACTTCCCTGTACCCCGCTTTTTGGAGGTTGTTTACGCTTTCAATCACGGATTGAACCTGCATGCTGCGGCTTCTACCGCGCGCATAAGGGACTATGCAGTAAGTGCAAAAAGCGTCACAGCCGTCCTGGATTTTTAAAAAAGCCCTCGTCCTGTTTCCTGAGCGGGTTGCAGAGGTATGCATGAATCCGTTACCGTTGATTGAGCTTTGAAACTTCCCGCTGCAATCCGCCTCCGGCGGACTGAGGCAAATTCGATCGTGGGGAATAGGGTCTGCAGATCCGCCTGCCATGCTGATTGGCTGGACCTTAGGCGTGATTAGTGCTCGCCGTTTCGGTTCGAACTCATTCTTTATGATTTCATAAATCTTCTCTTTTTCCTTATTTCCGATTATCCGGTCTATCCCCTCAATTTTTCTCAATTCATCAGGCTCGGTCTCAGCATAACAGCCGGTTACAATTATCACCGCTCCCGGGTTTGATCGTATAGCCTGCCTTATGGCCTGCCTTGACTGCATTGATGCCCTGCGGGTTACAGTGCAAGTGTTGATGATGCATGCATTGGCGCAGGTTCCGTCTCCGGCCTGCGTCCATCCTGATGAAGTCATTAAATTTGCAATGGATTCGGATTCGCACTGGTTAACTTTGCATCCGAGAGTCGTTGTAATGAATTTAGGCATTATCAATAAAACCTCCGCCTAAAACTTCATTTTCCAGATAAAATACTGCGCCCTGTCCGGGAGTGACAGCCTGTTGCGGGCTTTTGAAGATCACGGTTGCAGTGTGCCTTTCTTCCGGAATCAGGGTTGATATAACTGCTTTATTGCGATACCGTATGCGTGTATGAACCTCGATGGGTGATGTCTGCTCTCTTGATATCCAGTTTATTCCTGTTACACGGCATCTGTCCGTTAAAAGATCATTTTTTGAGCCCACTACAACAAGGTTCTTTCCAGCATCCGTACTGATGACATAGTAGGGTTCAGCAGCAGGGCAGTTGATTCCGCGTCTCTGCCCGACAGTAAAGAGGTGGACCCCCCCGTGGCTTCCTATTCTTTTCCCGCTGATGTCAATAACGGCCCCGGGTTCGGGTATGAATCCTGTTTCCTGCGAGATAAACCTGCCGTAGCTCATCTCTCTTATAAAGCATAGGTCCTGGCTTTCACTATTAATGACAGGAAGGAGTCCTTTTTCGCCCGCGAGCCTTATTACTTCCTGCTTGGTAAACCGGGAAAGAGGGAAAATCGCCAGTGAAAGCTGTGCCTGCGTAAGGAAGGAGAGAAAATAGGACTGGTCCTTTTTTGTGTCGGCGCCTTTTACAAGACGAAAGAGACCGTCTTTGCCTTTTATCTTTCCGGCGTAGTGCCCTGTTGCAAGAGATACAGCGCCGAGTTTAAGGGCAAAATCAAGGACTGTTCCGAACTTTATCGACGGATTACATACAAGACAGGGATTAGGGGTTTTTCCTGATCTATATGCATGTGTGAAATAATCGACAACTTTAGTTTTGAATTCCCTGCTGCAGTCTAAAACTTCGATCCGGATGTCAAGCTGTCCAGCCAGGCCGGAGATTTTCCGGAGAGCGGTTTCTTCCTTCCTTCCAGCCTGTTTGCCATACTCCTCATACCCTGTCAGAAAATGTATTCCCGTAACCTCGCAACCCTCCTCTTTCAGCAGATACGCTGAAACAAGCGAATCGATTCCTCCGCTTATGGCAATAGCAATCTTTTTCTTCATTGAAGATTCCCCGCCGCAAGCATCGGGGAATCTTCGACCGTAAGGATTTTTGATCGATTTCAGATTCGCCCGTTAATCCCGCTGCGATCAGCGGGTAATGCGGTTGCTTTTGCGGTTCAAAAAAAAGAATTGGTTATCGGACGAATTTTCATAGCGCGGGGAGGGCATGCTGGAACGCAAAGCTCACAGACACTGCACTTGCTCTGGTCGAAACTAACCGTCATATCAGTGCGTTTAATCGAAAGCGCGCCTGTAGGGCAAACGGCCGTGCAGGCTCCGCAGTGAGTGCATTTATCATTTTCGCGTTTTACCTCCTGAGAGGCGTTTTGAACGCTCACCCCCTGGTTTTTTAAGTACTGGACGCCCTCGTTGAAGTTTTTTCTGGATCCCGACAATTCAAGTACCATGATTCCTTCTTTTCTCGGGAGAACGGTTGCGTTCAATATATTAAAAACAAGATCATAGTTTCTTGCAAGATTGCAGACTATCGGTTTCTGAACTTCCGTCTGGGGAAATCTTAACACCAGTATTTTTGAATACACTTTAAACCTCCGGAAAATTCTTTATTTTTTTTAAGATTCATATTAATCTCTGTTTACAGGTATTGTCAATACCGACGGCTTTGTAAAAAGTCATTCTGCTTAAGTTGCGCTTAATCCCCGCCTTGTTGAATCCTCGCCACGCGAGACGGCAGAGCCGATTCAACTGGGTGAATTATTGCAGCGTACCGATAAGTACGCTTAATACCTTAAGATTCTTGCGCCTTGCATAATGAGCTTTTAACTTTGCCGTCTGAATTATGACTTTTTACGAGATTGTAAATACCTTTAAAAAAAAAGACCAGGAAAACGATGAACCGTTTTGCGTACAGGATGGCGGGTTTTGCGATAAAAGCCCTCTCCAGTCTTTCTAAGGCGAGGATATACATACACGGGAAAGAGAACATTCCTGACGGCTCGATCATATTCGTCATAAACCACTTTACCCGTATTGAAACACTCTTTCTCCCTTATCATATCTATAATCTCACAAACAACATTCCTGTCTGGTCTCTTGCCGATTACTCTCTTTTCAAGGGGGCCTTCGGAGAAATGCTTGAAAAGGTCGGAGCAGTTTCCACCAGGAATCCGGACCGTGATCTTCTCGTTGTGAAGAGCCTTCTTACCGGAGAAGCCTCCTGGATAATATTTCCCGAAGGCATGATGGTGAAAGACAAAAAAATTATTGAGAAGGGAAAGTTCATGATCTCATATGCGGGAGGGAAGCATCCTCCCCATACTGGAGCGGCCACGCTAGCGTTGAGAACAGAATTTTACAGGCAGCGCATGAGGGAGATGGCGGAGATTATGCCTGATGAAGCAAGGCGCATTGCGGGCATGTTCAGGATAGATTCCATTGACCCGGTTCTTAAAAAAACCACTTTTATTGTTCCGGTTAACACGACCTATTACCCGATAAGGGGTTATGAAAATGCTTTGAACAGGCTTGCAAAATATCTTGTCGATGACATACCTGAACGGATAATGGAAGAGATAATGACCGAAGGAACAATGCTTCTCTCCGGTGTCGATGTCGATATAAGATTCGGAGCGCCGATAGATATCAGGGAATATACAAAGAATTTCTTCATAAGAAGGGATATCGGTTACAGGAAACCGATAAATTTTGATGATCCGATACCTTCAAAGCGACTGATGAAAAACGCGGCTCTTAATATCATGCAGAAGTACATGGCATCCGTTTACAGCATGACCACGGTAAATCATGACCATCTTTTTGCCTCTCTTTTAATGAAGATGCCGTTTAAAAAGATAGATGAGGATGATTTAAAAAGAAGGGTTTTTCTTGTTTCAACCTTCGATATCAAAGAGATAGAATGTTTTCTCCACAAAAGCCTCATGGAAGACCAGGTGCACCTTCTGACGGATGACCGCTATAATAAATTCAGCGATTTTATATCGGTTGCCGAAAAAAAAGGGATTGTGACAAGGCAGGATGGATCCATTGTAAAAAACACTTTCAAGATCAATTTTCCGTTTGATTTTCACAGGCTTCGCATTGAAAACCCTGTTGCCGTAATGGCAAATGAGCTTGAGCCCCTGGCAGGCCTCCAGAAGCGGATAAGGCGCATTTCCTTGCAGCCCGGATTCCGGATAAAACAGAGGGTGTCGGGATATCTTCTGGACAGGGCTTTAAAAGAATTTGAAGAAGATTACAAGGCATTTCTTATTGCGGGTGAATCCAAGAGAAGCGAAATCGGGATGCCCTTTATAGTGAAGGGAAAGACTGCGGAAGTCGGGGTTTT
>JAHJRK010000407.1 GCA_018830925.1 Pseudomonadota bacterium | reverse complement strand
ATGCACTTCTTTACATAGTTGAAATAGATGAAATCCTAATCACGGCGGTGGCTCATCTTCACAGAGATCCGGAACATTACAGGGATAGGATCTCCTGAATGTGCTAACATCCACATGTTCTTCGCTTTTCAAGAAAAAAATCTCCCACAGAAAAAATTCAATCAAGGCTTTACCGGACTTTGTGGTTTGCATTAATAATTCAGGTTATCCCGCGTTTCGGTTCACGAATATCGAAGTCCGATGTCCGAAATTCGAATCAGAAGCTTTGTCCGAATTCGTGCCTGTAAATTTCTTCCTGTTCGTCAAGAATGTCCCGAAGAATATCTATGTCCGTCAGTGGATTCATTATTATGCAGCGGAGGACTACTATTCTTTCGCAACGCCCTTTATAGGTTTTTAACGTTGTTCTTGAAACAAAGCTTTTCCCGGCTTCTCTCTGAAGCCTTTGAACCGTTATGTTTATTTCGTTCAATCTTTCGTTCAGGATTTTTCTTTGTTCATCCTTGCTTGTGTCTATCTCCCGCTTAATCTCCGCAGGGCAGATCCTGTAAGTCAGAATATTCAATTCCGGATGGGTAACCAGTTCAAAATTGGGTCTGTTATTGATTTCTTCCGCAAAGCTTTTTGCAGTTTCTATCCCGTGTTCGATAAGAAGTGCATAACCCCTGCTTCCCATTATTTTGAGGGCGCTGTCTAAAATCAGGGAGTTTGCCTCTCTTGATCCTGAAAGTGATTTTATGCCGAGATCGACAGAGCCAAGCCTGTTTACATAGTTCGCATGATAGATTATTGAATCCATCTGACATGGATCTTTGAAATAGACCATGCCGGAACTCATGGGCATGTAAAACTGCTTATGACCGTCGATTGTAACGGAATCGGCAAGTTCAATGCCATCAAGCAGGTGCTTGTATTTTTCGGATAAAAGAACCGGTCCGCCCCAGGCGGCATCAACATGGAAATGTATCCCGTTTTCAGCGCAAATTTCTCCGATTTGCCGTAAAGGGTCCACTGTGCCGGTTTCGGTCGCGCCTGCAATCCCGACAACCGCGATTATTTTTGTCCCGGTACGGCTCTTTTTCAGTTCATCTGTTTTTTTCTTCAGACTATTTAAGTCAATCCGGTTTTTTCCATCCAGTCCTATTGCTATGACGTTGTTGTTGCCAATACCCAGAACGCCGCCTGCTTTTTTTAATGAAAAATGGCCGAGTTCGGAGACAAGTATTACGCTTCTTTCTATACCGTATGCCTTGTATGCGGCATATGTCCCTTCTTTATCCACTCCTTCAAAGCCTTCTTTCGGGCCGAACTGGGAGTTTCTTGCGACCCACAGGGCGGTCAGATTTGCAAGTGTTCCGTTTTCCGTGAAACATCCGAGGGAGGTCTGCGTATTCTGCACATGTTCGAGATAAAAATCTTCGCTTTGCCTGTAAATAATTCTGTGTATCTTTGCGAGAACCTGTTTTTCGATAACAGACAGGACTTTTGAAGTTTCGAGTTTAACGACGTTCTGGTTAAGAGCGGCGACAATTGTCTTGAGATGAACCATGAAAAACGGTATCGCCGAGGTCATATGACCTATAAAATAGGGAGAAGCCACATTGACTGCGTGCGGCGCGATCTCTTCAACCAGATCCGTGATAACATCGGCCAGCTTTTTTTCGGGATTTTCACTGATAACGGTATCCTTGTATCTTTCCGAAAGCTCCCTTAAACTTACCTCTTCGGTAATGCCGACATGAGTATTCAGAAAATCATGGAGACCGAAAAGAATCTGCTCCATGTATTTGACAAGGGTCGTTCTTGCGGCAATATTCTCCGGACTTATGAATGTTCTCATGAGAGACTGCCGGTCGGCTACAAGCTCTTTGCGCGGTGTGTATATATCTTTCATTTGAATATCTTTATCCAATGATTCTCCGGCGCCTTTGCGGCTATGGAGAGGTTCTTTCTTTTTGGGAAAAATTACGGAAACTTAAAACTTTCTTAACACGGCCCGCTTTTCTTTCCAAGTTAATCTTTATCCATTTCTTGAAGTAAAATACTGTTTGCACAATAATATCCATAAATGATATGTCTTCAAGCAAACGGATGTAATTGGACATAAAGGGCATTTTGATTAAATGCCTTTATTTATTTTATCATAATATAAGGAGAATATAGATGCGTTTATCAAATGGAGTTTCGTTCCGGTTGATGGTTTTGGCGGTATGCCTGTCAATGTTTGCTTCGCCGGTTTTTGCAGGAAAAGAGGATAAAGCGGTAAAGGACGATAAGGCGGTTCAAGCCGAAAAAGCCGTGAAAACGGAAACAGCGGTAAAAACAGGGAAAGCGGTAAAAACTGAACCGGTTGAAAAAATGGAAGTCCCAAAGGGTAATGTTGCTGTAGTCAACGGAGTAGCTATTTCACAGGAGGATTTTGAAAGGGAATTTTTCGGCATTCAGGAGCAGTCTGCAAACCGGGGAGAAAAAATGGATGATGCACGCCTGGCTGAAGTAAAAGAAAAGGTTCTCGACAAACTTATTGACGGCGAATTGCTGTATCAGGAAAGCCAGAAAATGGGGCTTAAAGTTGATGATCCAACAGTTGACGAACAGGGGTATTTGGGGGACGCTCCACACTTCTGAAGTTTCTTAAGGTTAAACGGGGTCGAGCCTTGCGAATTTATTGATATAATATAAATTATGCTTATGCCGGCATCCAATTTAATCCCCTATTATCTTAACTAAAACCCTCT
>JAHJRK010000406.1 GCA_018830925.1 Pseudomonadota bacterium | reverse complement strand
GTTTGTTTGAATTCAACGGCCGGACTCTTTGCGATGCCATCCTCAACACGTTCAAACGACGTTCAACGCTCCTGCCTTTTGGACTGCCGATGCCGTTCACGGATGAATTCCGGAAAGACGCACAGAAGCAGATTCAGTGGCAGGCATTTGTCCGAAAATCCAAGCCTGAGGATGTGCCCGGGGATCTCGATGCTGTCATCGATCACGTGGCGGCTTTCTTGATGCCGGTACTGGAAGCGATACAAAAAGACGAGCCGGTCGGGTTTTATTGGCCACATGGAGGGTCGTGGAAGAAGATAGCCAAAGGCTGATCGCAGAAAATGGATTTGGCCTACTATCGCTCAAAAGCCCGGCCCTTTTAAAAAAGGCCGGGCTTTAATTGTTTGGCTCCCCGGATCGGATGAAGCTGGGCACTGGGAACAAACTGTTATTATGTAACGAAAAGCTTACCGGTTCGCGGAAAGAATAGCGCGCATCTACGAAATCTCCGATATAGTACCATGCTTCTTCGCGTCTGGTGAAGTGCCATGTTAAACCATGCTGTTCATGTAATCATTACAAGCAGCTAAAAATTTCTTAAACTTTTCTCCCAATTCTTTTTTATTTTGAATCAAGTCATCAGTTTGTTTCATTTCACATGAGGCAACTATTCTGCACCAATGCACCGTATCTCTTGCGGCTTGCGCTATTGAAGGGTATTTATTTAATTTTCCAACTAATTCATGATCATTTTCAAAATTTGTAATATAAGTTCTTTGTTTTTCTTCAAATGATTTCCAATTTTCAGCCAATTCGTACAACGTCCCTATTTTATCTTTTAAAGCTTCTATCTCATCAGATGTTTTTTCTCTCCTATACTTATTAAATTCTCTTTTTTCAGAAAATATAGATGCGAATAAATCAATGACTTTAGTCACTATTAAGGTTGATAGAGCCACAATTAAGGTTTGCCACCAACTCATTTCATTTTTCCTCTAGGTTTAACGCCGGGCATAATCGGGATGAAAAACGCGCTGGCGTTTTTCAGATCCGTGTTAATGCCCTTGATGTTGGGTTTTGTTTCAATGGTAAAATTCCTTAAAAAACTCGCTATCTACTTCAAAATCCTTCTTCGGTTTTAATCCTAATTCTAATGCTTCAAACATTTCGCTCAATTTTTCACCGTCAACAAGTTCAATGGGTGGCACACCATCTCGACGAGCTTCTTTTTTTGCATCCAGAGTGAAAGTTCCGGTCGTTATAACGATTCCTTTATCGGCTCTTCCAAGCATAGCACCTCTGAAATCCCGGATTTGCGATGCGGATACACTGCCTTTATATCGTTTGCTTTGAAAAAATACGCTAAAACTTACGAAGGGATTGACTTGAAGGATACCGTGACCATCTATTCCACCATCCCCTGTTCTTCCTGTAACAACAACCTGTTCGAAGCCTGATTCTCTTAACAACCTCTGGCATAGTTTTTCAAAGCCAGATGGAGGCAAGGACAATAAAATTTTTATGAGTTCGGTTTTGTAGTTTTCTGGTTGCTCAACATCTTCTTCGTCAGTTTCATTAGATGTATCTATTTCATGGTCTTTATTTTTCGTTGATTCTATGCTCTCTTTGTCAAACTTCTTTTTAAGTTTGTATAATTGATGCAAAATTTCATCTGTAATTTCTTCCTTATACCCTTTTTCAGTGAGGCTCCAAACACCTCTTTGTGATGAATCAAGATAGCCAGATTTCACAAGTGCAAATCTTGCCCACCCAATCTGATTTTTTATTCTCGAAATACCACTTTTGATTGTGTGCGATAACTCTTCCTCTGTAATATTAATCTTTTCTATCACAGCATCAGTCACTTCAGAAGCTTTGCCAGATCCGCCAAGATCCTTCAACACTTCAACGATTGGCTTAATAAATCGAAAAAATTGTGGGAACATATACTTTGACATCAGCATGTCTCCTTGAAAATTCCATTTTTATGAAACCCAACAGTTTTAATAAGTGGAAAACTTTCCATATATTACCTATATACGATGGAAAATATTTCCATTTATTGTCGTATTATCAATAAAACACGGAAAAAACACTGTCTAATTTTCTATGTTTTGATGATTTTGGCTGTTATCATGGAAATAGAAAGTAAATTTATACCAGATTGAAGCTCCCCGCCGCAAGTCCTCCGAGGCGGACCTTCGGCGGGAATGCACACTGTTTCGGTTCAAAAAAACAGATGGATCTGTGCTACAGATTCTGAGATATCATCATTTCGAGAAAACATAATGCTGTTTTCCCCGTTTCGGTAACACGGGGGGTTGTAAATTACATTTCACTCTTATCACACTTCTCAATTTTAATAAAGTTCTGCTTATTTTATCCATATTTTGAAGATTCCCAGCGGTAAGCTATGGTCCGCCTAGGCGGATTCGACCATAAGGACTTTTATCTGTTTTTATTTCGCTCGCTAACCCCGCCGCAAATCCGCCCGCATACTGATTGGCGGTCAGGTGGTCTGGATGCGTCTTTGCCAATATCCCGGTTTACGTTTTGTATGAGCAACCGCAATGATACGAATGTGGTCTGGTTCTATGGAAAATATAATGGCATAGGGAAACTTTGGTAAAAGATAACGTCTGAAGGGTTTATGTATCAACCGATACTGAAAAGGTGTTTCAGCAACTTTTTGTAACGCAGACTGAACAATAAGTTTAAAACGACGTCCCAATCCGGATTGACAGCTTTCGTAATACTGAACAGCCGCCAAAAATTCAGCCTTTGCATCCGGATCAAAAAAAACAGAAATCATTTAAGTATCCGATCGGCTTCAGCAAATACTTCTTCTGCCGTTGAACCGGGTCTTTTCCCTTCCTTATATTCTTTATAACGGCGCTCAGCCTCAGCTATCCAAGCTTCCTCAACATCATTATTATGCTCCTCACCATCAAGTGAGCTTAGCAATCGATCTGCTAAAAATGCGCGCTCTTGTTTTGAGAGGCTTTGAGTATCATGCTCTATTTTTTTTAATAGTTCAGACATATAATACCTCCTGAAATTTTCTGTCAGTGAAATATAGCAAAATACCTCTTACTTTCCAACCTTATATATCACACTTCTTAATTTCAATAAAGTCCCGCTTATTTTATCTATCTTTTTAAAAGATTATTTTTATCCGGTTGGACCTGATTCTTTCCGTAATGCCGCCGGAACGATTGAGCGATACGAGAATAAAAGAGCATTTCTGATCAAAGCCAGCGTCTTACCGAGGCTTTGTAATTTAAATAATCTTCACCGAATTTATCCGTCAGATATTTTTCTTCAGGTCTGACCGCAAACCTTTCAAGGAGAATAAAAAGAATCAATAGCGCCAGTACAAGCCAGATAGAACCTGCCATAACCGCAGCGACACTCAACAGAAGCAGAAGAGCAAGGTAAAGAGGATTACGGGAAAACCTGAAGGAACCCTCGCAAACTATTTTTTTCGTCGGTTTAGCGGGGTTAAACGGAGTTTTATTTTTAATAAGCGCTATAAAAGCGCTTACGGCCATTAAACCGGAAACAAGTAAAAGAAAACAACCGATAATAATTCTAAGCGGCCATGCTCCGGTGATAAAACGAAATGGGAATGAATACTCCAGCAGTATACCCATACCCAAACACGCGAAAAATATCAGCGGCGGCGGTGTGTGGATTGCCGCTCTGTCTTTTATATCATCTTTCATGTTTTTCCTTATTTGACATCTGCTCCATAAACTGTTCGGTTATTCATTCATTTGATTTTTGAATTTGTTAATAATAGAAATCACTTAAATATCCGATCGGCTTCAGCAAACACCTCTTCCGCCGTTGAGCCGGGTCTTTTCCCTTCATCTAAAATTTTCTGTCAGCGAAACATAGCAAAATACCTCTTACTTTCCAAGAATTGTTTAATTAAGTGAAGATTATATAGACGGTCATTAAGTTGCATAGTATGTCGCACAAGAAATCCCGCAGATTGACGCCGGGATCGCTCAAAAGGGCCATTTCCGGATGGAAACTAATTAAGCGAAGATTATTATGCAGTAATACTCCTTGACATGGTGACCGAAATTGATAAAATTACCGACAGAAATGAACAAGTGAAGGTGATTCTATCATGACGTCCCAAGACGCGAATAAACATGGTTCCCGGTTCGGCAGGGCAGCCATTATCTTTAAGAAGCATGGCGGAATCCTTCGCACGGCTCAGGCACTTCGTGCGGGAATTCACCCCGGTACGCTTTACGCAATGCGTGATACCAAGGCGCTGGAAGTAGTGAGCCGCGGGGTATATCGTCTTGCCGACAGCTCACCGCTGGGCAATCCTGACCTTGTGACCGTCGCAACCCGAATTCCGGGCGGCGTGATCTGCCTGATCTCTGCGCTGGCCTTTCACGAACTAACCACACAGATACCTCACGCGGTGCACACGGCTCTGCCGCGCGGCGCGGAGGAACCCCGTCTGGACCACCCGCCGATCAAGACCTATCGCTTCACAGGAGAGGCGTTTACGGAAGGCGTGGAGACCCATGAGCTCGACGGCGTAAGCGTACACATCTACAGCCCGGAGAAGACACTGGCCGACTGTTTCAAGTTCCGCAATAAGGTCGGCCTCGATACGGCGGTGGAGGCGGTCCGCTTTTACCGTGAACGCAGGCGCATCAAAGTGGACGACCTTATGCGTTATGCAGATATCTGCCGGGTGAAAAAGATAATCAGGCCCTACCTCGAGGCAATTCTGTAATGGTAAGAAAGATCAAAAACACCGCCGCGTCGGTGCACCAGCGCCTTCTCAATAAGGCCAAGGAAACATCCCGTCCATTCAACGAGCTCCTGCAGCACTTCGCTATTGAGCGGTTCATCTACCGGCTCTCCAGGAGTCCTCATGCGAACAGGTTCATCCTCAAGGGAGCCTTGATGTTTTCGGTATGGACCGGACCGGGATCACGTCCCACAATGGACATCGATCTTCTGGGGAGAATCGACAACAGCCTCAAAGTCATCGTCGCTGCAGTGAAAGATGCCTGCGGAATAGATGTCGAGGCGGATGGTATGACTTTTAACGCGGAGACGGTGACGGCCGTGAGGATCTCGGAGGATGCCGAATACAAAGGCGTGCGTTCCCGTGTCCAGGGTGGCCTCGGCAATGCGCGAATCTCCTTGCAGATAGATATCGGATTCGGGGATGTGATCGTTCCTGACCCCAGCAAGATCACGTATCCTACGCTTCTTGAGTTTCCAGCACCTGAAATGAAGGGCTACACCATGGAGAGCACTATCGCCGAAAAGTTCCAGGCCATAGTGAAGCTCGGCGTTCTGAACAGCCGGATGAAGGACTTCTACGACATCTGGATGCTTTCCCGCACATTCGACTTCAGGGGCGAAATACTGGCCGAGGCGGTTGACAAAACATTCGAAAACCGCAACACGCCGATAAATGTTGAACCAGCGGCTTTTGATCCTTCGTTCTGGCAAGATGAAGATAAGAGGATTCAATGGCAGGGTTTCATCAGAAAGGCCAAACTTGCCAACGCTCCAGAGGCCTTCAAGGATGTCGCCGAGTCAGTCAAGTTGTTCCTCCTGCCCCTTGTTGCCTCTCTTGCTGAGCGACAAACATTCCAAGGCGTCTGGACCGCCCCCGGTCCCTGGCGGTGATAGACACACTTTCATTCATTCTTTCAATTTGAATTTTTTGACTCCCCAGAACGGATGGAGTTTGGCACTGGAAAATATTTGTTTCGTTATGAATCGAATGATGAACAAAATTTGAAGAAAACACCTACCTACTGTTCAGAAGTGGATGGTTGTCAGAATTGAGGATTGCGGATGGAGAGAGAGTAACGGTGCAAAGCGTAGCGGCTTGTCCGTCTGTCGCCGTTTGTTGGACATTTCCAGTACGGAAGGAATCAGAATCAAGTTCAAGGGTGTATTATCCAGAGTTGAGATGCTAATTTCTGGATGTGTTTAAATTACGGACATTTATATGATTGAGCTGTTACCTTGTGCTTACTCACGTTAATCCACCTGATGCCCATACTCATGCCACCAAGACATTTTGTGTCCCGACAAACTCGGATTCAAGTTTAGGGTCACCATCCTCAAGAAGCATTTCGATAACTTCTTTAAGGTTTTCCCCGAGTTCATCAAGTGTTTTGGCCTGTGAGTGAGCCCCCGGCAAACCGGGCACATGCCCTACGAAAAGCCCCGTATCAGGACACCTTTCAACAACTGCAGTAAAGGTTTTCATATCTTCCTCTTTAAGAATTGCAAAATTATTAACATCTAACATCTGTCGTCAATAGTGGACACCAAGCCATTTTTCGTGTCTTCATGCCGCAATCTCCTTGCCGGATATCATAACAATTTGCACACAAAAAGCAAAGAAAATCCTGGAATCAGCCATCGGTGGGGTTCAATTTATAAATCTCCATTAAAAAAGCCCGACCCTTTAAAAAAAGGCCGGACTTATGATTGTTTGGTTCCCCGGAAAGGATAAAGCCGGGCACTGGGAACAGATTGTTATTATTTAACGCCCACTCTGAGGCTTTTAGCGCGTTAGCGACCGAACAGCCTCCAGTGTGATGTTCGGCAGTCCTATGTCCAGAGAAACTGTCTGATCTCGATCAAGCGATGCAGGTTCCTCTGGTCTTCCTCGTCCCACTTCTTCTCCAACCGCCAGTGCTTCTTCATAGCGGCGTCATATGCAGCGTACTTGTTCTTGTCATAGTCTACAAGTTGGCGGTTCTCGCTTCCCGGTATTTTCTTCCATTTCATGAGGGGCTTTTTCAGTCCCTTCTCGTCCATAGGACTTCTACGAGATGGACGTGTCTGCGTCCACCAGCGATAGAGCGAGCGGATTTCTTTCCATGCTTGCTTGTGCTCAAGATTAGAATTCCAATCCACGATCTTATCCGGTTTCTCCTGCTCGACAAAATCGACAAGAAGCTGAAAGGCGGCGTGGAGTAAGACATAATCTTTGTCACACCAGCCTTTCTCCAGGGTATGAATCTTCAAAATTTTCATATCGTTATCTCCCCGCCGAACATTATATATTAAGTAGCTTCTCGTTTTTACAAGAGAGTATCAATTTCAATAAAATACCGGAGATTTAAAATACATTTTTTGCTTATCACATTTCTTCGTTTTAATAAAGTTCTGCTTATTTTATCTGTATTTCCACAGGATTATTTTTGTCCGGTTGGACCTGATTCTTTCCGTAAGGCCGCCGAAGATTTCTGTTGCATTTCCTTGGTACTTGTCTATAATTACCGAGGAATCGAAAAGGGAGTCATGCATGGACAGAAAACAGAAAATAATGGAACTTGCCAGGCAAATGGGGCTCATCCGGCCTCGCGACGTGGAGGCGGCGGGTGTTCACCGCGAATACCTTCTGCGACTTTATCGAAATGGGGATCTTATCCGTGTTGGGCGCGGACTCTATGCCCTGCCGGGTGCCCAGACCAGCGAATCCCTTTCGCTGGCGGAAGTAGCCATAAGAGTGCCGAATGCGGTAATCTGCCTGATTTCAGCCCTTGAGTTTCACCACCTTACGACGCAGATCGCCCATAGCGTTTGGATCGCCATCGAAAACAAAAAATGGGAACCGAAGTTCGAGTATCCCCCAATCGAGATCGTTCGATTCAGCGGCCCGGCTTTCAGCTTTGGTGTCGAAGAACACGAAGTGGACCGAATCAAGGTCAAGATTTACAGCCCGGCCAAGACCGTTG
>JAHJRK010000405.1 GCA_018830925.1 Pseudomonadota bacterium | reverse complement strand
GTTTGTTTGAATTCAACGGCCGGACTCTTTGCGATGCCATCCTCAACACGTTCAAACGACGTTCAACGCTCCTGCCTTTTGGACTGCCGATGCCGTTCACGGATGAATTCCGGAAAGACGCACAGAAGCAGATTCAGTGGCGGGCATTTGTCCGAAAATCCAAGCCTGAGGATGTGCCCGGGGATCTCGATGCTGTCATCGATCACGTGGCGGCTTTCTTGATGCCGGTACTGGAAGCGATACAAAAAGACGAGCCGGTCGGGTTTTATTGGCCGCATGGAGGGCCGTGGAGGAAGATAGTCAAAGGCTGATCGCAGAAAATGGATTTGGCCTACTATCGCCCAGAAGCCCGGCCCTTTTAAAAAAGGCCGGGCTTTATTTGTTTGGCTCCCCGGATCGGATGAAGTTGGGCACTGGGAACAGATTGTTATTATTTAATGCTTGGCATCACCTGGACCAAAAGCCGCCAGGCTTTTGGGATCAGAGTGAATGCCATTGTTAGCCGAAAATCAGATAATACCTTGAACAAACGATAAAAACCTACCCATCTCAGTTCGCATAAACTTATCGTCCTGCCACCATGCCCATCTTGGATCGTTGAATCTTTCTGCTACTATTGACGCAATATCAAGTTTTATGGGGTCACAATTTATTCCGAATATTTCCTTAACTTTTTTAACAACTGAACGATCAAGCGGGGAAGCCTTTTTTATGAACTCACGAATTCCAACTTCTGGAATTTCTCCAAGTTCATGAAGGGCTTTTAAAAATAAGTTCGGAGGCAAGGCTGACTCAAAATCATATTTAAAAACAATAGTACATTCTTTGGTTACAGAACCCTTTCGAACCAATTCATTGAATATGTCGGAATGTTGGCCATCTGCATCCCCTTGGATGTAAATTTTGTACCCTTGCTTTTTATAATTATCTAAAAGCATTTGGATGCGCTTTGGCCTACGATTTCCCTTTCCGGCATATACCTCTAAATTCAGGTCTAAGAACCAAGAGCTGTGTGATTCTCTTAGTTTTTCTAAAAAAGCTTTTTCAGTCCAACCTTCAACAAAAAGAACTCCTTTTTCTGATCGAAATTCTGGAATGTGTCTGAAGAGAGCGCCGATTTTATTTAATTCGTCTCGCAATCGAGTAACGTAACCAAATATTGCAGGAGCATATTCGCCATAATCTTCTATGATATACTTTTCAACACATGCTCCAACTGTTCCTTCTGCATGCAACACAAATTGAGAAAGATAAAATGCACCATCAAGATAATTTTGTATGTTTTCAGGAGATAAACTCTCAAGAATGTGGAATGTACAAGTGACAAAATTATTTAGGGTATTAACGCCGATTCCACACTTAATGTCTGTTAGTCTATTTGGATGATAAGGACTTGGTTTTGTATATTTGCAGTAATCCGACCTAGGACATTTCCTTTCACAATCAATGTATGGAATCCACTCATCAATCAATTTCTGTGCAAGAGAATCAGAATTGAATTGCCCTTGGAGAGGTATTTTTTTGATACCATAAATATCGTAAATTTTGTGACCAGACAAATTCATCATTACCCTATTTACGTCCGGCTAACACCGTGATCAGCCGCCGAGTTTACGAGGTCGGCTGGATCAAATAGTTGGGCAAAGTATCTCGTTTCCCTCATCTCTCGTCCTGCGTCGGTACCTGTTTTCCATGGCCTTCTCTATGCGTTTTATTCTTCGGTAACTTCAATAGGCTTCTCCACGTTTTCAAATTTGTTGCCGTCCATGTTTAGCCTTGATCCTTTGGCTAAACTAATGCCTGTTTGAAAGTTCTGGAAGCCACAGTCCTTAAACGTTGCACCTCCTCCGCTTTCGAGTCGTACGGCGGTGCCCCTGGGTTTGCAAGCAGGTTCAGCATCAAAGACTTTTCTCGGATTGTGTGCCGTGGTTGGACTGACCGTGTTAAACTTACTCATGATCCGTTTTGTTTCGGCGCCGCATCTATAGCAGTATGTTACGTCGTCGCGGGATTTGATCGGCCGCAGAACTTCAGTAACGGTGCCACACTCCATGCATTTATACTCGTAGAAAGGCATTAAGTACTCTCACCATAGACGTCTAAGGCAAATTAAACACCGCATCTGCACAAACTACTTCGGTGTCCTTCATTTGAATATGTGCGCCTGCCATCGTGAGGCGGACGGTTCCCTGCTCATCTATCAAGATCCCTGTATCCCGAAATACCATATTAAGATACTGAAGTTCCAGTCCATGTGGAGGTCTCGCCCTTAAGCGAAGCATAACCTTGCGGGGTGCAGTACGGAGCTCAATTATGGACCCCGATACTTTTAGGTCCCACACCCCTGTCGTACATTTCCACTCGTTCTGATAAATCTCTAGCCCAAGTTCACCATTGGGACAAAAGAACTTGGCATTTAAACGCGGCGGTGCGTCAGGAGCCTCCGGTGGTTCGATGGAAAACCATTCTTCACCCGTACTTTTCCGCACAACGCAACGGACACCTGTGAAACAATTATCCCCTACAAAAAGTTCGAAGGGGTCCTTGAAATCAAATGCATCCCGGGCGTAACCATTCACAAACGTTATGGGGGTTAAACGTGCTTCTAGAACCCTTTCCTTTGACCACATACCTCTCGTGACACGATCATGGCAGGAACCACAGAGGAGTGCAATCTTTTCTGAATCATGCGCAGTTGCTTCGGCAAAGGGGGGATCGATGTGCTCATATTGCGCGATCGCTAGGCCGCAGATAACACATCCAAATCCACATTCCTGGCGGACCCGGCGACGAACGTCTTCCGGAATATCTCGCTCCAGTCCGTAAATGTTCCTAGTAATGCGTCACACCTCCATTATTTGGCCCAACATTGTTAATAAGTGGAAAACTTTCCATATATTACCTATATACGATGGAAAATATTTCCATATATTATCGTATTATCGATAAAACATGGAAAAAACGCTATCTAATTTTCCATGTTATTACGATATTGATTGTTCCCATGGAAATATAGAATAAATTTACACCAGATTCAAAAATAAACCTTATGGATCAGTGCCATAGATTCAGAGATATCATCATTTCGAGAAGGTATAATTATGTCCCTCCGTTTCAGTAACACGGGGGGTTGAAAATACATAATTCACATAACACAATTATTTATTTAAATAAAGTTGTGTTTATTCTATCAATAATTACGAGATATTATTTTGTCCGGTTGGACCTGATTCTTTCCGTAAGGCTGCCGGAATGACCGGGTTATATAAAAGAGGAAGAGTGCAGGCAATTTCAGATCATGCAGGAAACAGATCTTGCATGGCAGACATGAATTCATCGAGCTGCAATTCGGGCCGATAGTAACTGCTTTCTCTCAATCGTATAATTCCCATACTGTCAAAAGCTGAAAAGAATTTGGCAACAAGTCGCCCCGCTTCAATGACGTGAGAGTCGTCTCTATATCGGTTATGGAAGCGAAGAGCCTGCTTCCACTCACTTTCCATCGTTGTCGCAAGGATGGTATACAAATCCAGGGCATGATAGCGTCCGAATTCCTTGTCCGCATCGTTGAACCTGTCTCTGAAAGCAAACAGTTTCATCATTAAGAATGTGTACGGTTGCGGCAGAAAGACCTCAGCGTGCATTTGCTCACCTGTACCGGGTTTTTCATCAAGAAACACTCTTAACAAATCTTCCTCTAATGTCAGAGCTTCATCAACAGGATGAGCGTGAATACCAACCGAAGGATTTGGCCTTACACGCCTGGAGTCCGTTTTTACCGACGTGCCCTCGAAGCGGTTTTGAGGACCCGTAAGGATATCTATCTTG
>JAHJRK010000404.1 GCA_018830925.1 Pseudomonadota bacterium | reverse complement strand
AGTTCATCCGCGAATGCAAAGCCTCCGGCAAGAAAAACAAACGCAACCAGCAAAAATGAAAATCTTTTCATTAAAAAACCTCCTTCTTCATAGTTAATATTCAAATCTTCGTATCAAGTGTGCCTGTAATTTCTGAAAGAGATGAAATGTTTCTATCCGCCAGATATTTTTCTATCCCTTCTATTATTTCAACAGTTGCCTTAGGGTTCACAAAATTGGCCGTACCTATTTGAACGGCCGTCGCGCCGGCAATAAAAAATTCAATTGCGTCTTCAGCAGAGACGATTCCTCCAATGCCTATCACCGGCACTTTCACTTTCTGCGCCGTCTGCCACACCATCCGCAAGGCTATCGGCCTGATTGCAGGACCTGAAAGTCCTCCTGTAATATTGGCAAGTCTGGAGCGCCTTGTATTTATATCTATAGACATACCCGTTATAGTATTTATCAGAGACAGGGAATCCGCTCCCGCATCAACGGCGCTCACGGCTATTTCCGAAATGTCGGTGACATTCGGGGAAAGCTTGACGATAAGAGTTTTGGATGTTTTTTCCCGCACCGCTTTTGTTACTTTAAAGGCGGATTTCGGGTTAACCCCGAAGGCAATGCCGCCTTTTTTTACATTCGGGCAGGATATATTAACCTCTATTCCGGATATTCCATCGATCTCCTCTATCCGTTCCGCCAGTCCGGAGTATTCATCTATGCTTTTGCCGTATATATTTACAATGGTCGGCGTGGAAAGAGTTTTCAGGAAAGGCAGCTTTTTCTCAATAAAAGCCTCGATTCCTATGTTTTCAAGACCGATGGCATTCAACATACCGCATGGGGTCTCGGCTATGCGGGGAGGTTTGTTTCCTTTTGAAGGTTCAAGGGACAGGCCTTTTACTATTATTGCCCCAAGCCTGTTCAAATCGATAAAAGGCTTGAACTCCTCCCCGTAACCGAATGTCCCTGAAGCGGTCATAACAGGGTTTTTGAGTGAAAGCCCCCCAATATTTACTCTCAGATCTGGTTTTTTACCCATACAATACCATTACCCGCCAACAGCTCCGGCCATCTTGAATATCGGCAGATACATGGCTATGACAAGACCTCCGATAGTAACACCAAGGAAGACCAGCATGAAAGGTTCTATCAATGCGGTAAGATTTTCAACCGCCTGGTCAACCTCTTCATCGTAGAAATCAGCTATCTTTTCTAGCATCGCATCGAGTGCGCCGGTTGATTCGCCGACAGATATCATCTGACATACCATAGAAGGGAAAACACCGCTTTCCAGAAGAGGATCTGCCATTGTTCGACCCTCCGAAATACCGGAACGAACATCGTACACTGCTTTTTCGATCGTCTTGTTGCCGGCTGTCTTTGCAACTATATCAAGCGCCTCCAGTATCGCGACCCCGCTTGAAAGCATGGTCCCCATCGTCCGCGTGAACTTGGCCACCGCGACTTTACGCAAAAGAGCTCCGAAGACAGGCAACCTGAGGAAAAGATCGTCAAGTATTATACGCCCTCTTTCCGTTTTGGAAAACCTTTTATAGGCAATTGCAAAGAGAATTATCGCACCTATAAGATAAAGAATCTTGCTCTTAACAAACTCGCTCATATTAACGACTATCTGGGTTGGAATAGGAAGCTCTCCTCCAAAATCCTTAAACATCTCCTGAAACACCGGAATGACAAAAACAAGAATTACTATAAGTACCATAGCTGCTATAATCAGGGTGACGATAGGATAAACCATTGCGCCTTTGACCTGCGCCTTGAGTTTTGCCGCTTTCTCCATGTATGCTGAAAGACGCTGCAAAATCGTATCCAGAATACCGCCCGCTTCACCCGCGGCAATCATATTCACGAAAAGATCATCATACTGCTCTGGATATTTTTTCAAGGCTTCAGCCAGAGTTGAACCGCTTTCAACCATCTCCTTTATCTTTTTTAACATTACTTTGAAGGTTTTGTTATCCTGCTGGGACTGGAGAATATCGAGGCACTGTATAATCGGCAGGCCCGCGTCTATCATGGTGGAAAACTGTCTACAAAAAAGGATGATATCCGATTGTCTGACGTTGGGCTGGAGAAAAGCGATATTTTCGAAAAGATCCTTCGGTTTCAACTTAATTTTTATAGGCTGTATCTTCTGATTACCAAGCCTGGCCCTTACAGCCTCCTCATTGAAGACATCCATCTCTCCTTTCTGGATCTTGCCTTTCTTGTTCTTCCCCGTCCATATATAAACAGGCATAGTAGCCCTCCTTGCTCGTGAAAATAAACGGTAATCAAAAAAAACTAGATGGATTGAGTTATCTTATCTATTCCATCCTGAAGTAGAATACTCCTCTCGGCATGATCTTTTTTCCAATTTCCCCTCTTTCTGAAAGAATATCAAGATACTTTTTTGCTTCATAATCTGTAATATTCAATATATGTGAAACATCTCCGGCCGTACACGGCCTTCTCTTTACTGTAGCCGTTATAAATTCAATTATATCAATGCTGAGGGTTCCTCTTGTCGAATCCGGATCGTCAATGAGCTGTGCGTTATCAAGATATCCGGTGATATTCTCCATAACTGATTTTTCAACCGCTTCAACCCAGCTTTCGGTTCCCGGCCTGTCAAGAGTATTTATATGAATCCTGTCAGGTCTTATAAGTTGAATAAGTTTTTTTATCTCCTTCAACTCATCATTATCGTCATTAACGCCTTTTACAAGAAAAACTTCAACCCATAACTCTTTAGAATAAATATTCCTGAAATTAATCAGGCCGTCTGTTATCTTTGTGAGTTCAAGAGCACTATGAGGCCTGTTTATCCGGACAAAACTTTCAACCGATCCCGCGTCCAGTGAAACCTTAACAATATCCGCATCAAGAGCCTGCTTAAAAACTGACGGTTCATGCAAAAGGGTCCCGTTGGTCAGCAGTGCGATCTTGTAACGTGGATAATCATATTTCAAAAATTTAATCAGCTCTCCAATGCAACTGTGGAGAGTCGGCTCGCCAGAACCGGAAAACGTGATATAATCGAGATCGGGGTCCCCTGACAAATAATCCCTTATCTCGGACTCAACCCTTTCGACAGGAACATATTCTTTTCTGTCGATTGTAAGCGTTTTCGTTTTCCCGCATTCACAGTATATACAGTCAAGGGTGCAGATTTTTGCCGGTAAAAGATCCACACCGAGTGACACGCCGAGCCGTCTTGACGGTACAGGGCCGAAAATATACCTGTATCCGGAATTTATTTTATTCTTCATTGACACACTAATCCATCAAAATCTTTAGTTTTATAACACAATCCGGAATAAACGACAACAGATTTTAATAGTCTCCATCCGGAAAAATATTTGGGCACATGTATGTTTCCAATCCTGAAATTGGCAGTTTTGTGCAAGCTCAAGTAAATCAAGATATTGCGCTTAAGACATAGGCATATTAAGTCGCATAAAAAATACCGCGTATTGACGCTTATATCGCACAAAAAGTCCATTTCCGGATGGAAACTAAATAATATCTTGAGCTTGATAAAATAGCCTATATATGTATATGATAAAATTTAAAATATGCCGGCTTTGTAACAAATCATAAATACCGTTACTCCCTCCAAAGTCCGCCGCGGCGGACTTTCGCTGGTATGACATAGTTTTATGGACAGATAAAGCCGTGAGGCTGCATAAATCAAGGAAATTGTGATGAAAGCGGTAGAACACTTGGATAATAAAGGGCTCACGATCATAACAACGCATATAAATGCGGATTTTGATGCAATAGCTTCCATGCTTGCAGCGCAAAAACTCTATCCCGGATCTCTTGTCGTTTTCCCCGGCTCACAGGAAAAAAACCTGAGAAATTTCTTTGTGGAGTCGATGGTATATCTTTTTAACATGGCCGATATGAAAAAGATCGATTTTGCAAATGTCAAACGTATAGTAATGGTTGATACACGCCAGTCGGGCAGAATCGGAAAACTCTCATCGCTTCTTGAACGCGATGATATCGATATTCATATATACGACCACCATCCGCCTGCTTCAAACGACATAAAAGGCAGTCTTGAAGTTTACCGTCAGACCGGTTCAACGGTTGCAATACTTGCTGAGATATTGAAAGAAAAAGGAATTGAAATATCGGCTGATGAAGCAACGATAATGTGCCTTGGCATATACGAGGATACAGGTTCTTTTACTTTTCCTTCAACCACGGAGGATGACTTTAAAGCGGCGGCTTTTTTACTTTCAAAAGGAGCCAATCTGAACATAATCTCCAATCTTATTTCACGGGGAGAAATAAGTCCGAAACAGGTTTCTCTTTTAAATGATATGATCCAGGCATCGACCAGGCATAATATAAACGGCATCGAAGTCGTCATTACAACCATATCGACAGATACGTATATCAATGATTTTGCATTTCTCGTCCACAAGATGGCAAGAATGGAAAACATAGATGCTATATTTGCCCTCGCTCTGATGGAGAACAAGGTTTACCTGGTCGCAAGAAGCAGGATAACTGAAGTGGATGCCGGTGCGATCGCAGCTCCTCTTGGCGGCGGGGGACACACATTTGCCGCATCGGCTACAATAAAGGGGGAAACTCTTGCGCAGATTGAACAGAAACTCATCGAAATTCTGTACGAAAAAATCAGGGCAAGAAGAACGGCAAAGCAGCTTATGTCTTCTCCTGCAATTACTGTCGATAGTGAGATTTCCTGCAGGGATGCAAGCGAATTTCTGACCCGTTATAATGTAAATGCCCTTCTGGTTACTGAGAAGATCGACGGTCGTGAAAATCTGCTCGGTTATATCACCAGGCAGGTTATCGAAAAAGCGCTTTATCACAAGCTGGATCATGTCCAGGTCAGAGAATATATGACAACCGAAATGGCTTCGGTAGGACCGGACGCCGAGCTCACGGAAATTCAGAACAAAATTATTGAAAACAAGCAGCGCATCCTTCCAGTTATAGATAACGGCAATATAATCGGAGTGTTAACACGGACAGACCTTTTAAATATACTCGTCAGGCAGTCCCAGCAGAATAATTCCGAACTTTCAGACCAGCCAAGTGGACAGCTTCATGCCAGAACAAGAAATATAGTAAAGTTTATAGAAGAACGCCTTTCGAAACGCATTATCGACATATTGAAAACCATTGGCAAAGTCGCCAATGAAATTAACTGTGAAGCCTATGTTATCGGCGGCTTCGTACGCGACCTTCTTATGTACAGAAACAATGAGGATGTAGATATTGTCATTGAAGGCGACGGCATCGCATTTGCAAAAAAATATGCGCCAATGATTGGGGCAAGGGTGCATGTTTACGGGAAATTCGGAACCGCGGTCGTCGTCTTACCGGACGGGTTCAAAATTGACGTAGCCTCAGCAAGGATGGAATATTACAAGTTTCCGGCAGCCCTTCCTACCGTTGAAATGAGTTCCATAAAACTTGATCTCTTCAGGAGGGATTTTACAATAAATACCATGGCAATCCAGTTGAATCCCGAAAGATTCGGAACCCTCATAGACTTTTTTGCAGCCCAGAAAGATATAAAAGATAAATCGATAAAAGTTCTGCACAACCTGAGCTTTGTGGAAGATCCCACCCGCGTTTTCCGGGCAATAAGATTTGAGCAGCGGTTCGGTTTTACAATCGGAAAACTGACATCAGGACTTATAGAGAACGCGGTAAAAATGGATTTTTTCAAGCGTTTAAGCGGGAGAAGGGTTTTTTCGGAACTTCGCCAGATTCTTGAAGAGGAGAATCCATCATCAACAATAATAAGACTGAATGATTTTGATTTGCTCAAGGAAATCGATCCTTCGGTTACATTAAATAAAGAGCTTGTTTCATCTCTGGACTCGGTTAGACAGGTTCTTTCATGGCATGATTTGCTTTTTCTCGAAGAATCCTATATGAAGTGGGCCGTTTATTTTCTGGTGCTATTCAGGCACAGTAAAATGAACGTAACGGAAGAGGTATGCGCACGGTTTGAAATCGCTCCAAAACTTCAGAGCATTTTCTGTAAAGAGCGGTTTGAAGCAGAAAGATGCCTGTATAGACTTGAAATGGATAATTCAATAACAAACGACATGCTATATAAACTGCTTTCCTTATTCAGGATAGAGCTTATCCTCTATATGATGGCGGTGACAAAACACGAAAGGGTAAAAAAAGCGATTTCATTTTTCGTAACACAGCTGAGGATAACAAAGTTGTCGGTATCCGGAAGAGATTTAAAAAAACTAGGGCTTGAACCGGGTCCCCTTTACAAGGATATATTGCAGGCAGCTCTTGACGCTAAACTGAACGGACTGCTTAAAACGAAAAATGATGAGCTGATTTTTATACAGAATCATGCTTCAGAATATTGACATATATAAATTATTTTTAATGCTTGTTCCCCTTATTTTTTCAGTAACCGCTCATGAAGTCGCTCATGGTTACGCCGCTTACAGAATGGGAGACTCTACCGCAAAGCTTGCTGGCAGGCTGACATTAAACCCGTTAAAACATCTCGATTTTGTGGGATCTTTTTTACTGCCGGCGATGCTTAAATTCATGGGCTCCCCGATTATTTTCGGCTACGCGAAACCGGTACCCGTTAATTTTGCCGCTTTAAGGAATTACAGAAAAGGAACAATCATAGTCTCCGCGGCAGGAGTGCTGACCAATCTTGCCATAGCGGTTGTTTCGGGCATTCTTTTTCAATTTCTCATACAGTATGAAGAAAGCTTACATGATCCCGGAATTATCGCCATTATCTCGGACGTAAACTATATGCTTTATTACAGCGTCATAATCAATTCCGTGCTCGCGGTCTTCAATCTCATACCAATCCCCCCGCTGGACGGAAGCAGGATCTTTGCCATGTTTCTTCCTGTTCCGATGAGGATACAGTATGCGCGGATAGAGCGTTTCGGAATGATAATAATAATTGTTCTTCTGTTTACAGGTCTTATTAATAAAATCATAAGATTCTTTACAATACCTATCGTAAGCTTTCTTCTCGGGAGCTGACCGTACAAGTATAGTTCATAATTTCATACAGGAGATTTAAATGACCGGAAAAAAAAGGATATTGAGCGGAATGAGACCTACGGGTCCGCTTCACCTGGGCAACCTTCACGGCGCGCTTTTAAACTGGGTCCGTATGCAGGATGAATACGACTGCTTCTATTTCATAGCAGACTGGCATGCCTTGACAAGCGATTATGAAAATACATCCATGATTTCAGAATATACAAGAGAGATGATAATAGACTGGCTCAGCGCAGGCCTTTCACCCGATAAAAGCACCATGTTTATTCAGTCACATGTCAAAGAGCACGCGGAACTTTTTCTGATTCTTTCCATGATAACGCCTGTTCCATGGCTTGAACGCAACCCTACTTATAAGGACCAGATTGTTCAGTTAAGCAGCAAGGACCTTTCGACTTTCGGGTTTCTAGGCTACCCCGTGCTTCAGGCCGCGGATATCATCATGTATAAACCATCCGGAGTTCCTGTCGGCATCGACCAGGTTCCCCATGTTGAAATCACGCGGGAGATAGCAAGGCGATTCAATTTTCTTTACGGAGAAGTATTTCCCGAGCCGGAAGCGATCCTGACGAAAACACCCAAGATACTCGGCCTTGACAGGCGCAAAATGAGCAAAAGCTACAACAACGCCATATTCCTTTCCGATAAGCCGGATGTCATATCATCAAAAGTCTCGGCGATGGTGACGGACCCTCAGAGGGCGAGAAAAAGCGATCCGGGTGATCCGGATGTATGCAATGTCTTCGAATTTCACCGGATATATTCTGGTGAGGCAACTTGTGACGATATAAATCCGAAATGCCGCAAGGCTGAAATCGGATGCGTGGAATGCAAAAAAATAATGGCAAAAAACCTCTCGAAGGCTCTTGAACCTATAAGGGAAAAGAGGGAGTATTATGAAGCCCGTCCTCAGACAGTTGACGATATAATTGCGGACGGGATAAAAAGAGCCGGAAAAGTTGCGGCAAAAACAATGGAAGAAGTCAGGGCTTCTGTAAAAATTTAAGGATCACCTCCAAAAGAGTTGGTGATTTTATTAGGATTGAACCCTTGAGCCCTTGAACCCTATTTGAAAAACGAGATTCCATGTCCGAAGAAACTGAAGAGATATATGAAGTGCATTTAAAAGACGTGTTTGAAGGTCCTATGGATCTTCTTATTCATCTTATAAAGAAAAACGAGGTCGATATTTATGACATCCCGATCTCCCTTTTAACGGATCAGTATCTTAAGTACATTGACTGGCTGAAGTCAATGAACATAGACATAGCGGGCGATTTCCT
>JAHJRK010000055.1 GCA_018830925.1 Pseudomonadota bacterium | reverse complement strand
TGAAGACGGGGAGATAATCATAAAGGAAGGAGAAAATGATCAGTGGCTCTATTTTCTTTTAGAAGGCAAGGTAAGAGTCTCAAAAGATAATTGCGAAATTACCACAATCAGTAAGAAGGGCGAAATCTTCGGCGAGATGAGGATAATTGACACTTTGAGCAGGTCGGCGTCGATTCATGCCGTGGGCAAAACCATCTGCCTTGCTGTCGACACTCTGGCGCAGAGCAAGATTGCCGGCGCCGGTGAAAGGGATGAAAAAATCGATTTTCTTCTTCTTTTATACAGGATTTTTGCCGAATACATGTCGATACGCCTGCGCCTGACAAATGAGGAGCTTGTCAAAGCCAGGAAGCAAGTTGAACGGCTTAAAAAAAGCGCTCAATGAAAGATATGAAAACGGTTTCGTTTTCAAAAAACGCAACCAATATTTTTTTCCATATTCTTACAAACTGCAATCTTTGTTGCCGGCACTGTTATATAAACAAAGAGCAGCACGGAGAAAACACCCTTCCTATTGAAATAATTAAGGCCTGGCTTGACGCATTTGCCGGAAAAAGCCGGGAAGCCAACGTGATTTTTCTCGGCGGCGAAACAACATTGCACCCCGACCTCTCTCTTGCGGTAAAGCACGCAAAAAAAACCGGATATAAATCGGTGACGATTGATACGAACGGTTATCTATTCAACCGTATCCTGTCAAAAATTGAACCCGGTGATGTCGAATATATCAGTTTCAGTTTAGATGGCGCTACAAGAGAGACAAATGACATGCTGAGGGGAAAGGGATCGTATGAGAGATGCCTTTCGGGCATAAAAGAGGCGGTCTCAAAAGGATTTAATACAAGCCTTATTTATACTGTAAGCTCAGCAAATATAGATGAACTTGATATGATGGAGAGTTTACTCTGCGATTTTAAAGTCAGCAGGTTTTTTATTCAGGTGATAGGCATAAGGGGCAGGACTATAAAAGGCGGCTTTCCCGGAAAAGATTCTGAAAATCCTCAAGTATCCCGTTTAAAATGGCTTGATGTAATACCGGCAACAGCGGAGAAAATTGCGCGCCGAGGCATCACTGTGACGTATCCCAAGGTTTTTTTAAGTCCGGAGGAGCAGTTTGAATGCGCCGGCCTTGTAGCGGATAATTATTTTATTTTTCCGAACGGAAGAGTCTACCGTTGCCCTTTGTGCGAAGATTATCCCATTCACGGCATGAAATTTGATGAAAACAGGCTTGTTAAAACCGGGAAAATAAATGAAATAGACCTGTTCGGACTTTCTATTCCCGAAGGATGTGTTATGAACAGGCTTATACAGCCCGGTAATTTGAGCTATAAAAAAGACGGAACCCCGGAGTATAAAATAGCCTGCTGTCTTCTCAAGGAAGAAATTTCCGGAATATAGCAAAGGAGATTATTTTTTCTGGTACCATTTTTCTTTATTATCCTGAAGCCATTCACCGGTACCCGCATTTTCGGCAATTTGAATTGCCCTGCGTTTTCCTACAAGATCAACACTTGCGCCCTGCTGATTTGCTATCGCTGTATAAACCGCTTTTCTGTCCGTATTTTCACTATTAACAACCCCCTCCTGTTCTTTGCCTGAAGAGATAAACTGCAGGTACCCGAGATTGTTTTCGCCGATAATTCCCTTTGATTTTAAAGCCTGGATAGCCGGTATTCTTTCTATCATCCTTGTTTTTAATTCTTTTGCGTCCTGCGCAAATGAATAACTGCATGTAAAAACCAGTACTATCAAAACGACTATTTTTGCAATTTTATCTGTCATCACATCTTCTCCTTTTCACTCGAATCCTTTCCGCCTCAGGCGGACTGACCCCTTGAATCCTGATACAATCACCAACTTTTTGGAGGTAATCCACATAATATTACTTTGCCTTATCAATATCTCCGAAAAAATTGTCAAGAGCCCTGTCCACTTTGATATTTACATCAATTATTATATGGATGGGCTTGATTTCAACCGGTGCAACCGCAACTTCATGGCGGGTGCTGCAGGCCTGAATAAAAAAGAAAAATAACACTCCAGTAAAAACCACCATTTTTCTTATCATAATAATAATCCTTTTTCTTATCGCGATATGTTTAAAGCATTCCGGTAATGCAGGATTTTGTCAAGAGGAATAACAAGATTTATATCAAGCCGTATACCCTGGAAGCGCGAGCCTTCCTCGGCCGATTTAACCCTTACAAACCCACCCAAATCCTTTTTATATATAAACGGAAGCGGGTTGGCAGGTCTTCCGTCAAACTGGAGGTATAAAAGAAGATTTTCTCCTTCAGTTATAAGCTTAAGCCTGACCCAGTCATAAATGTAATCCTTCAGCGCTTCTATTGTAAGCTCAATCTGTGTAAACTGTGAAGTGCCTGGAACCGTTCCTTCCCCAAGAAGTTTGGCGCTGGTTATATGAATTGTCCCGCCTTCTCCCAGAGTAGAATAGAGAAAACCATCTGTAAAGCTTAGTTTTCCGCCTTTATATTCCACAGGTATCTTGCCGTTTACGGCTCCGTTTCCTTCAGCTGAAGCAATACCAAACTGCTCGATAATCATTGCAAGATTTACCCGGTCGCAGAATAGAGTCAGGCTTATATCCTTATTTGCTGAAGAGACTCTTATAGACTGTGTATTTACAGAGCCATTACACCACTTAAAGCTGCTTTTTTCAATATAAAAGGATTCAGCCGATTCAATCTGAAAATCGACTTTTCCGTCAGACAGCTGTATTGCGCCTATCGAAGCCCTGTTGAATGTGAGATGCTGCTTTGGGTCACTCCGGACAGCCAAAAGATCCGGCATTAAAAGGTTTACGTTAATCCCTTCGATAAGAATATCTTTATCACTATATTTCAGTGATCCTTCTTTAATATTTCCCTTTAAAAAACCGTTTAGCCTTTTATCTATGAAGCTTATTTTACCGTTTAATTCTAGAATACCGCCGAAAACCATTCCCTTTGCCTGCGGGAAAAACCTGCCAAGATCTATCTCGGAGCCTGTCTGATATTTCTGCATTACAAAATTTATTTCTGTTTCAGGCTCTTTTGAACCGAATAATACTGTTTTTCCTGAAAAACCGACCCCCATTCCTTTTAGAACAGCGCTTTTATATTCACCATCAAAAAACAGCCCCGATTTATCTTGCCTGGTTTTTCCTGAAAATACCCCGAGATTAATACCTTTCCAATAAACGGCATCGGCGAAAAGGCTACCCTTTTTTTCCATAATCTTAAAAGGCCATTCAAAAGGTATTGTTCCTCCTACACCTGATGCTGTAAGTTGTAATTTCGAATCTTCCATGCTGACATCTTTGAACTTTATGGCTCCGTCAAATCGCAAAGGTGTCCCGGTGTTCTGCTGAAATATTCCTGAAACAGAAAAAGCAGGAATAACTATTTTTGCTGAACCTGATTTAAAAACAGCGTTTTGGGTGTTTATGTTTATTAAGCCTGTAATCTTTAAATTGCCAAGCTCTGCTTTGCCGCCAACAATCAATTTGGGTGATTTCAAAGACAGATTATCATTAAAAGCGCTTATGTCTGAAATTGATGCGGAATATTGAAAAGAGCCTGTTTTGCCTTCTCCTTTTCCGGATATGTCAAACTCTAAACCATTTGATGAAACATCGAGACCCCGAAAATGAAGCCCTGTTTTATCAAAAGCATGTTCGGGTAACGGGGTGTTTGTTGCTTTAAAGTACCAAGCTCCTTTATCTGTCAGGCCGGCAAAATATTTACCCCGTATCTGGAAAAATTTTTTATTTCCAGAATAAGAGACTTTTTCATTAACAAAAAGTCCAGGGTAAATTGTAAAATTTCCTGTAAATTTAATTGAGATGTCTTTTGTAGTCAATCGGGCTTCCGGGTTGGATATTGTTACAGGTACAGGGGAAACCAGAGAAATTGGGGATCCGGCAAATATCCATTCGTTTTCGCCATTGTTTCTTATATCAAGGACAAATGGTTGTTTGCTCTCTTTTGGATTTTCCAGTTTTATGTCATTATATGATATCCCAAAATTGTTTGAAGATATAACACATGAAGCCGAAGATATTTTAAAGGGAGAAAACCGCAGCTCTGCCCTTGCGCTTATGTCGGCCACTCCCGAAAGGGACATTCCCGGAACAAGCATCACAAAGTCGGAGAACCTGTTGAAGGGAAGGTCTTTTGAACTTATCGACAAGACGGATTCGTCTTTGTCAAGGTTAATAACTGATGTAAGGGTTATCTCACGGTCTCTTGGGTATAAGCTCAGTCTGCAGTTTACGAGGCTTCTGTTTTGAGCGCTTGGGATTATTTCAAGCTCAGCAGGAAGTCTTATTTTTTTATCTTTCCATTGTAATATAAAAATCGAGTTGCGGAGTTCAATGCTTCCGAAAGGAAGTGTTTTGGGTCGGTCTGTTACCGGCTGGTTTTTTGCCTGAAGATTTGAAATAAAGCGGTTCAAATCAAATCCGCGTATTTTAATTTTTCCGTCAGTAAATGCGCACTCGATTTCAACGCCGCTTATAACTGCCTTTTTAATAAACTTATTATAAAGCCCAAGCGGATCATAATCTATTATTACAGAATCGATTGAAGGGGCGCCCGGTTCTTTTCCAAACCGCAGAGAGGCAATTTCGGCTCCGAATAAACCCGCGCTTCTCACATTAATGCGCATGTCATCAATGCCGGCATTTTTAGCGACTTCGGGAATAACTTTTAATTCGACATAAGAGAGGATGTATTTGTAAAATATGGAAATAGAGATATAGCCGGCAAAAACAAATAAAATGAACAGAATTATATATAAGGGTTTGCGGTATCGAGACATTACAGCAAGTTACTCCATGTTGGTTCCTTTGATAATATATCAATTTTTAAAATTAAACCATAAGTAAAATCATCAATGAATAAGGTTCTTCTCCCAAATAGTCTGGATCACCAACTCTTTTAAGATGATCCATAAATAAAAAGGATTTATTGACATCAAAATGTATGATATCTGATTCTTCGGTTGTTATGCAAAGATTTCGCACGATGAATCATGTAACGGAGAATTAATGGCTGAATTTATAAAAGACTTAACATTCAAGGAGCGGATTAGAATCTCTGTTCTTTCCTGGATTGCATTGTGGCTTATCCGGCTGTGGTTCGGAACAGTCCGCGTCAAAATAATAAACAGGCAGATCTATGAGGAATATTTTCTGAACAACAAGGATAAGGGGAATATCGTTGTGGCCTCCTGGCACAGGCACGCTGTATTCCTCTTTTATTTCTTCCGGAATATTAAAAACGGCGTTGCGATGGTAAGCCGGAGCAAGGACGGAGAGCTTGTCGCCCGTGTCGGAAAGCGCTTCGGATATGATTCTGTCCGCGGTTCTTCTTCGAAAGGAGGAGGAGAAGCGCTTCTTGCGATGATCGATTATATGAATAAGGGAGGAGCGCCGAAATTCTGCGGCACCGCCGTTGACGGTCCGAGGGGGCCTGCCCGCATACTGAAGAAGGGAATGCTTGTGCTTGCAAAGCAGACCGGTTCATATTTCATACCGATAGCCTGTTCCGGCACAAAGGTTATAACTTTTCACAAGGCATGGGATAAGACCATAATTCCGTATCCATTCAGCACGGTAGTCATCGAATTTCACGACCCTTTCATCATTCCGAAGGATATTTCTGAAGAAGAGATCGAAAACCTGCGGGTTAGAACTGAAAAAATCTTCAACGAAATAACCGATAATGTGGATAAGATCACCGGGTATAACGGATAAGGCGGGGCTCTCGGGGCCATATCAGGTGAACGCCAAATGATTGTTTCATTTCATTTTCGCTTACCTGGCACAGGGTAAAGAGAGATCATGATTTTATCAAAAACCATTTTCAGCCCGCCGGCTTATTCAGCGTATTGGGTTATCCGCAACCCAGCTCGCGAATCCGTTTTTCATCCGGCTGGCGAGGCTTGTGGGTAACTCAGTAAAAGGGATATGCCACAACTTTTGAACGTTATGAATTTATCACTATGCAATTCATCAATAACCATAATATCTTGCAGATGATATCCCCTTGACACGCAATCGTTCTTTTCCTATTATAAGAGAGATAGCACAGAATCATCTGATGAAATATTGGCAGTGAGGAAAAAAAAGATAACGAAGATAGCAACACAATGGCCATGGCAAATAAAAGGACCTCTTCAACTCTTATAGAGAGAAGATAATGGCAGATACAGATATAAAGCAAAAATCTCTGGATGCACTGGTCATTATGAATACCGCCATAAAGAATGTGCGGCTCTATCCTCCCACCAGCGCCACGATCATCAGCACCATCGAAAGACTTCATCAGGCCTTTCAGGAAATGCTTGCCCGGGAAAACCCGATAGTCTTTGCCGAATCAGAAAAAAGCATTCTTATCTGCGGCAATCCTTTAAATCAGAAAGACCAGGAGAAAATTCAGGTTACGGCGCTACTGAACATTCTTCTTGGTTTTGGCCTCAAAAGTATCTCTTTTGATAAAGGACTGGAAAAGGCAGAACTCAGCACCTTCACCGAAATAC
Source organism: Pseudomonadota bacterium (assembly GCA_018830925.1). Taxonomy (GTDB): domain Bacteria; phylum Desulfobacterota; class Desulfobacteria; order Desulfobacterales; family RPRI01; genus RPRI01. Next base: position 11,941 of record JAHJRK010000055.1, on the reverse strand, counting down.
TTTCCAGAAAGCCGGATGTGATAAAAAGCGAGGGCGGCCTGCCCCAGATTCTGGCTGAAAATAATATAACTCACATTTATCTGGATCAAAAAGTATATGTGGCGATGGATAAAGATCACAAAATCATATCGAGTCTTGATATCAAAGATGATCAGATTGCCGAGTTCTTTATAAGTACTAATCCGGAGCTATCGGCCGATCCTCAGAAACTTCAGGAAATGGCCAAAGACCCTGAACGGTTATCACAGGCTTTCCAGACCGGCTTAAAACAACTTATGGCGCAGAAAGGTTCTTTGTCTGATAATCAGCTTACTGAAAGCCTGGGGAACATGGTCGGCCTTTTGGACAAGGTTGCCGGCTCCCTGATGCAAGAAGATAAGGAAAATATATCAAATCGAATCGGGGAAGCTATCGTCACCGCGGATCCTGACATGGCTCTCGAATTGACAACACAGAACATGGAACATCTTTTCGGCGGAGTACTTCGGCAATATCTTATCAGCAAACTTGATGAGATTAAATATTACGAAATACAAAAAACAGGAGAAGGAGGAGCCAGTGATGGTCAGAGTGAAGCAGGCACAGGTCAAACCGGCAGAGGTCAAGGTGATGGAAGTATTGGTATAAACGGCGAGGGCACAGCTCAAAGCGGTGCCGATAGTCAGAAAAAGAGCGATTTTAAAAACAAGCTTATTCGGGTTTCAGAAAAAATGAGCTTAAACCTGAAAGAAAATGAAAAGACTCTGCTCGATAAACCGTTAATGTCGATCCTGCCCAAGATTATCGAACAGCTCATCGCTCACAAAGAACAGGAAACGATGGAAAAGATCATCCGCCATCTGGTCGATAATCTTTTCAGTGAAAAAGCTGATGTGCGTGCTCACGCCGCCAAAGCATTGACCGATATAATTGAGAGTCTTCCGCCTGAACGTAAAAGAGAAATGATCGAAAGCTTGTCCGGACGATTAATCGAATGGATCAAAATCGAAACATCGGTAACCCCGGTCTATAAGACTGTTTGTAATTACTTGCAGAACATCGCGCAGGATTTTATCAATCAACTGCGTTATGCTGAAACAATCCCGCTTCTTGATATGTTCAACGACATTAATTCCGGCACGCTGGAAAAGAATGACGCGATACATGAGGTCAGTGCGCAGCTTATCCTAAATCTGGCAACTGAAGAGAATATCACCCTTCTTTTCAAAGAATTCAATACCAATGAGCATGATAAAAAGGATGACGCTGGCAAAATATTATTGATGTTTGGTGATATCACTATAAAGCATATGCTTGATACTCTTGAGGAAAACTCAGACGGCAACGAGCGCGTGCGTATTATGCACCTGATTATCGGAACCGGACAAAGAGCAATCCCTCTTGTACGGGAACGTATCAATGAAAACGCGCCATGGCATTACTTGTGGAATATGGCCTATATACTGGGACAAATTGGCAATGAAGAAAGCGCCGGAGCGCTTCAGCCGCTTCTGCGGCATGAAAACGAGCGACTGCGGCACGAAGCTTTAAAAAGTATTTCCCGGACCGGAGGAAAGCGAAGAGGGCAGCTGCTTATTACCGCATTGAATGGCGCGGATGAAAAATTCAAGCTGAGACTCATCGAGGCACTCGGCAACGCAAAAGCCGCAGACATTGTGCCTGATCTTCTGAATATACTCATAACCAGACCCTTTGTGACCACGGCCGCCCGAATCCAGATGGAAGAGAAAATCTGTGTCGCCCTTGGCGACATTGGTTCCCCGGAAGCGATACCCGCTCTTTCCGAAATTTCCGAATCAAAATCATTTTTTCGCGTCAGCTCTTATCCGGAAAATGTAAAAACCGCCGCCGCCAGAGCTCTGGAATCTATCAGAAAGAAAAAGACAGAAGCGATACCGAAGCTCAATATCTAACGATGACAGACCATTAATGCCGCATAACAAATGAAGATGATTCCTATCAGATGTCAATCCGCGTTTATTACATTCAGACCTTGACGAGATCGGAAACGCAGGAATAGTCTGCGAACACATTTACATGAAGGAATGGCATCAACAGGCCGATTTTAAGTTTTAACAAAAAAACAAAGAGGAGACTTCGAGATGGATAATAAAGAATTGATTCGGATGTTAAACAGAGACCTTGCGGACGAACACGCGGCTGTTCTCAGATACATTGTTCATGGTTACCAGGAGGGAGAGGATACTCCGACAGGCGCAAGCCTCCTTTCGCGCGCCAGGGAAGAGATGTGGCATATGCACTGGCTTGGAATGATTATAGGGCAGCTTGGCGGAGAACCGGATATGAAGCCGGCTCCCTATCCTTTTGATCCTGCAAACCGCTCAACAATGTTTAAATCCTATATTGATTACGAAAATAAGCTTATTCCCCATTATAAGGAAGAAGCCGGCAGGGTAGATGATCCGCATATCAAGCGGGTTCTTGAAAGGGAAGCATGGGAATCCAAAGTGCATGCCGGAAAGTTCAATAAAATTTTAAATAAGTTGACACCTGATGAGGCATCAGGGAAACCGGGGGCCGGAAACAAGCTCCCTCCCGAATTTATAAGTCGCTTGCAGGAAATCATAAAAAACAAATACACTCAGATGCTTCAGGGCATAAGGAATGCCTGGATTTTTCAGAAAGACGCGAAGACAGGATGGCAAATAATGGATTTTTCAATGACAAAAATGAAACAGCTCGCTCACGTTGCCGAAGAAGTCGCCGCAAACGGAATAAATCCAATGTTCAAAACGGATAAACTGGATCTCGGCGCTTCTCTTGCCGAAGCTTTGAAGAATGCCGCAGCGGATTTGGAGAAAACACGAGTGGATCACATCGCGCTGCAGATCGGAGATGAAATAAAAAAACATGCCGGACTCGCCATTAATATTGAGCTTACAGTAAACCAGGAAGAGTACGAAGAAGCAGAAATAAAGGAATGGATTGAAGCTCTTAAAAGCAGGTAGAGATTTTGTCATCTCTCCTGTATACAGATAAGATTCCCGGCATCATACTGACCCGCAGCATCAAGCCTGGCACCGCGGCATGTCATGGCCTGGCCGACAACCCTCATTGCTGTTTCGGGCGTGTTGTTCGTCTCGCTTATGTGGGAGAGTATGACACGTTCAAGGTTGTCGTGCTGAAGTTCCTGCAACAGAGCTCTTGATTCCTCGTTTGACAAATGGCCTGTCCTGCTTCTGATTCGCTGCTTTAAAGGCCATGGATACGGGCCGTTTGCAAGCATGTCGGGATCATGATTGGCTTCCAGAACCAGCACGGAACATTTTCTGAGATGTTCTTTTACCATTGTGGTTGCAATTCCAAGATCTGTTGCGATTCCGATTTTCGTGCCGTTTTTCGAAACCGTAAAACCGGATGTATCTTCGGCGTCATGGGATACTGAAAAAGGGTGAAAAGAAACATTGTCTATCATAAAACCAAAACCGCATTCGAATGTTCTGACTTCTTCGATTTTGCCGAGAAACGGTGACGCGGCTTTATATGTTTTGCGGCTTATATATACAGGTACGGCAAAACGCCGGGAAAGAACACCGACTCCATGAATATGGTCGGCATGTTCATGGGATACGACAATCGCGTCGAGATCTTCAGGTGAAAGACCCTTTGATTTCATCCTCCGTTCAATTTCAATACCGGATAATCCGGCATCAATGAGAACGGATGTAACGCCGTCCGAAATATAAATGGAATTGCCTTTGCTTCCGCTTGACAGCATGCACAGGGTGATATCGGATGAATTGCCTGCTTCAGGAGAGGAGCTCTTTTTATTCATATCATAATCCGGTATGGCCGAAACCGCCTTTGCCGCGTACCGTCTCTTCCAATTGTTCCGCTATCTCGATTTCAGCCTGATAAACCTTTTTTACCAGCATCTGGGCGATCCTGTCGCCGCGCCTGAAAGTGTAGCTGTTTTTTCCGTGGTTGATTACCGCTATCATTATTTCACCGCGGTAATCCGCATCTATTGTGCCGGGAGAATTAATGATGCCTATTCCGTGTTTTACCGCCAGTCCGCTTCTCGGGCGCACTTCAATCTCAAATCCCGCCGGGATCGCAACCGCAAGACCTGTCGGAATAAGAGCAATCTCTCCGTGTTCCAGAACAAGTTCTTTTTCAACGGCCGCGCAGACATCCATGCCCGCTGAAAGCTCAGTCATGTAGCGCGGAAAAGGAATGTCGGCATCCCTGTCCGGCCTTAAGCGTAAAAAACGGATAGTAAGGGTATTTTCCATGTTCAAAGCGTCAAAATATTCTCAAGATGTTTCTTGTCCGAAAAAGGTCCAAGGAGAGTCAGCGCAAGATTATCGGAACTAAAAAGAGAGCCAGCCAGATTAAAAAGATCTTCCGGTGTCACAGATTCAATAGCATTTATGATCTCCGGCAGCGGGATATCTCGTCCGAAATTAATCTCGTTTTGAGCCTGCCTGAACATCTGGTTGTCTGTGCTTTCAGATGACAGAAGCAGACAGCCTTTTGTATATTCAACGGCATCTTTCAGTTCGCATGGATCAACGGCATTTTCTTTAAGCCTCTTTATCTCTTTAACGATGACATCCGCCGCTTCGACGACATTACCCGGATCAACGGCAACATAAGCGCCGAGTACTCCGGTATCTGCATAAGAAGAGATAAAAGAAAATACCGAATATGCAAGCCCTCTCTTTTCGCGTATTTCCTGGAAAAGCCGCGAGCTCATATTTCCACCAAGGATGGTGTTCATAAGGAAAAAAGCATAACGTCTTTCGTCTGTATGAGACAATCCTTTTAACGAAACGCAGATATGAACCTGTTCAAGATCCTTCTCGAACAGATTTACGCCCGGGTGAGCTGAAGGCGTAACACGCTCGGGGAAGCCGTCGCCTCTTTTCAATGATTCGAAGGCCGGGCCGACGACATCAAGGATTTGATTGTGCTCAATGTTGCCTGCTATAGAAACGATGGTTCTCTGAGGCTGGTAACGGCATCTGAAAAATTCTTTTATCCTGTCTGTGTTAAAGTTAAGGACATTTTCACGCGTTCCGAGAACGGAATGTCCGAGAGGGTTGTTCCGGAAACAGCATTGACCTGAAAGAAGATGTATATAATCTTCAGGATTGTCTTCGACCATCCCTATTTCCTGAATAATTACAGGCCGCTCTTTTTCAACCTCTTCAAAGTCAAATGTTGAATTCAAGAAGATGTCGGTAAGGAGATCAGCCGCGGTTTGGGTATGGGAAGTGATTACTCTGGCATGATAACAGGTTGTTTCCATTGATGTAAAGGCGTTTGTATTGCCGCCCATCGCATCAAATTCTTTGGCTATCTGAAAAGCCGATCTTTTTGCCGTTCCCTTAAAGAGCATATGCTCAATAAAATGAAAAAGCCCGCTTTCATCCTGGGATTCATCGCGAGCTCCTGCATTTAACCATACCCCCATTGAAACGGAACAGGAGTGGGGCATATTTTTTGTTAGAATCCTGATGCCGTTTTCAAGGAGCGTTTTATTTTCAGGCTGAAACATTCTCTTCTTCCAGGACAGCCTTGTGGCTCAGACGTATCTTGCCGTCTTTGGATATCTCAAGAACTTTTACTTTTATTAGATCTCCTTCTTTTACAACATCTGAAACCTTTGTTACTCTGCTTGATGCAAGCTGCGATATGTGGACCAGCCCGTCAGTCCCCGGCAGGATCTGGACAAAGGCGCCGAAATCCATGATTTTTACGACGGTTCCTTCATAAATGGCTCCGATTTCAGGTTCCAGGGTTATTTTATTGATAAGGTTAAGCGCGGCCGCCCCTTCTTCTTTGGACATGGCTGCAATTTTTACAAGACCGGAATCGTCAATTTCAACACGCGTATTCGTTTCGGTCTGGATAGATCTTATTGTTTTCCCCCCCGGGCCTATTATTTCTCTGATTTTGTCCGGATTCACCTTTATTGTAATGATAGCTGGAGCATGAGAGGAGATCTTTTCACGGGGCTGGCTTATAGCCGAAAGCATCTTATCAAGAATAAAAATCCTGCCGGCGCGTGCCTGCTCCAAAGCTTTTTCCATTATGCTTTTTGAAAGCTCGTGGATTTTTATGTCCATCTGAAGGGCTGTTATACCATCGCGGGTGCCTGTTACCTTGAAATCCATGTCCCCTGCGTGGTCTTCGTCACCCAAAATATCGGACAGTATTACAATGCTGTCACCCTCTTTTACGAGACCCATTGCAATTCCTGAAACAGGAGCCTTTATCGGGACGCCTCCGTCCATGAGAGCCATGGTTCCCGAGCAGACTGTACCCATGGATGAAGACCCATTCGATTCAAGGACTTCGGAGACAATCCGGATTGTATAGTCAAATTCTTCTTTCGATGGAAGAATTTTTTCCAGAGCCCGTGTTGAAAGACCTCCATGACCTACATCTCTTCGACTTGGACCGCCGAGGCGTTTAGTCTCTCCAACCGAATAAGGCGGAAAATTGTAATGGAGCATAAACGGACGCAATTCTTCCCCGCTTAATGTTTCAACTCTCTGCTCGTCCCGGCCGGAACCAAGAGTCAGTACACCCAGAACCTGTGTCTCGCCACGGGTGAAAAGAGCGCTTCCGTGGGGCCTTGGAAGAAGGCCGACTTCACATGTAATTGGCCTTATTTCATCGAATTTCCTGCCGTCAAGACGAAGACCTTCCTTTATGATGAGATTGCGGCAAATTTTTTTCTGAAGAGCATAATAAATTTCGGAAAACTCCTCCTTGCGGTCAGCACAATCAGGCCCGAGCTGCTCAAACAACTCGGTCTTCAGAACGCGCAACGCGGAATGCCTGTCTGTTTTTCCGGGAATAAGAAGGGATTCCCTTATACGTAAGCCGGCAGCGGCTTCTATCTTTTCGGTAAAAGCCGGATCCTGTTTCTTTTCGGTATAGCCTCTTTTCGGAACCCCGTTTGTTTCCTTTAATTTGTTCTGAATCTCTATGATCGGCTGCATGGCTTCGTGGCCGCGGAATATGGCTTCAAGCATCTCTTTTTCGCTGACCATGCAGCTTCCGCCTTCAACCATGACAACACCGGTTTTTGAACCCGCAACGATTATACTGATATCGCTGCCCTCGCAGTCCTTTATTGTGGGGTTAATTATGTACTGACCATCTTTCCTGATGACCCTTACACTTGCAATAGGCCCGGCAAAGGGTATATCCGATATTTCGAGAGCAGCGGACGCTCCTATCATCGCAAGCACATCAGGATCATTTTCATGATCCATTGAAATTACCGTTGCAATTATCTGGATTTCACAGCAGTAACCTTTGGGGAAAAGGGGCCTGATCGGCCGGTCAATCAGGCGTGAAGTAAGGGTCTCCTTTTCAGAAGGCCTGCCTATTTCGCGCCTGAAATAATTTCCGGGTATCCGCCCGGCGGCATATATTTTTTCCTGATATTCGACTGAAAGCGGCAAAAAATCGCCAGGACGTTCTTCATTCGAAGAAACGGCGGTAACAAGCACTATTGTATCGCCGTATTGCACTACTACCGAACCGGATGCCTGCTTGGCAAGCTTGCCTGCCTGAATGCTTAGAGTTTTTCCTCCGACTTCGGCTTTAAATGTGTTTTCCATAAATATCTCCTCCATAGAACTGCTATGATCTGATCCGGAAAGATAGAACCGACTTGCTGTATGAACCGGAAAACCCCGTCTCTTTCCTGTGCGGAACCTTGATAAAGCAACTATTAAGTCGTTTGGACTTATAAGCTGCCGTTTAACCGCAAATTGTCTTCCGGATAGTCAGAGATCGGAGCGATTTCAACAAAATTACCGGCAGGCGTCTGTTTCTCCTTAATCAAAAGAATCTGTCTTTTGAGTGGTTCAGCAAGGGTTTTTTCTATCTTCTCAGACCAAGTGAATCAATAATCGTTCTGTATCGTTGTACATTCTTGTTTTTGACATAATTCAAGAGTCTTCTCCTTTTTCCTACAAGCATAAGAAGTCCTCTTCTTGAGTGGTGATCCTTTTCATGAACCTTTAAGTGCTCGGTAAGATAAGTGATGCGGTGCGTTAAAAGCCCTACCTGAACCTCCGGAGAGCCCGTATCGCTTTCATGCAATTTATATTTCTCAATCAACTCCTTTTTATCATCTGTTTTTGAAACCAATTTCTTTTTGCCTCCTCTTATAGATCTGAAATAAATTATTTATTACACTGTTTGCGATTATTTATAAAAAATTGAAAAAGCGTGATATTTCTTATACCACACAGCGCACAAAGCTGATAACATTATATATTATTTCTTGCCTCGTGCTCTTTGTTATGAAAATCGACCTTTTTACGAAGCACTTAAAGTTCTTTCAATATACATTTATCGCGTTAAACAAACAACATAAATTATCATGAACTAATTTCTGTTGATTACGCAGCAATAGCCGTATTTATCCCCGTCTTTGTTTAATACTGCCAAAAGCTCATTATCTTTGTTTACAACCTTGATGAAATTGTCCGGCCCGTTTAATTTTTCCGGATAAATATCCCTTTCTGTTATTGTTTTCCCGCGGGATATCTTTTCAATCAAAACATCATCTGCGGTACGAGACGGCATATCCGGCAGCGCATCGGACATGGTTATCATCCGGTTCGAAAGATTTCCATCCGATACAAGTTTTTCAATATCTTCAATTGTTGAGGCTTGACGGATGTCGAATCCGCAGCTTTCAATCCTTCTCAATTCCTTCAGATGACCTCCGCAGCCAAGGGCTTTGCCGATATCTGCACACAGAGTTCTGATATATGTGCCACTGGAACAAGCGACATCGAATACTATTTCAGGAAGATCTGTTTTGACAATTTTCATATCAAATATATGAACTTTCCGGGCTGGCTTCTGAACCGGTCGGCCTTTCCTTGCAAGCCTGTAAAGTGGTACCCCTTTATGTTTTAATGCCGAATAAGCCGGAGGAAGCTGTTCAATAACTCCCTCAAATCTCTTAAACGTCTGTTGTATTTCTTTATCCGGAAAATCAAACACACTGCAGGTCGAAATCACTTTGCCGGTAAAATCCTGCGTATCCGTTTCAATCCCCAGGAAAAGTCTGGCCCTGTATTTCTTATTCCCGCCGAGAAAGAACCTTGATATTTTTGTTGCCTCATTTATACAGAAAATCAATACACCTGTCGCAAAAGGATCAAGAGTACCTGTATGCCCCGCCTTTTTTGCTCCGGATAGTTTTTTCAAGATTGAAACTACCCTTGCGGAAGTCATGCCTGCGGGTTTGTCGATTATAAAAATTCCGCTGTTAATTTCCGGCACACCTAACCCCGATAAACGGGACTTTTTTTAGTACCCCCTTGAGGGGCAGAAAAACGCAGGAAATAATTACTGACTTACTAAAAATCATAATTTTTCAGAAAGACCTATGATTCTGGCTTTTATTTCATATAGAGTGGTTTCAATATCAAAACCCGCCGCACTCGCATGCCCGCCGCCGCCGAAAGATGTGGCTATGGCAGCCACGTCAACCGAACCGTCGGAACGAAGGCTGACATGAAAATTTTTAAAACCGTTTGAGTGATTCGAATTCATTTTTTCTTCGTGTATAAGAGCGGCAAGCTTCACATCTTCAATCCGCCTTGCATAATTGATCAGTCCATCCACGTCTTCCGGTTGAGTTCCGGTTTCTTCAATCATATCCTGCGTGACAGTCATCATTGAAAGTTTTCTGTTTTCAGAAATTTCAATTGAATCAAGGGCAAGATTCAAAAGACGTATGCGGCCAAAGGAATATTTGCCGTATACATGCTGGGCAACTTCATATGGTTTGACTCCGAAGCCGATCATTTCCTCACAAATTGCAAAAGCTGTCTGGTTCGTATTTGAAAAACGGAACGAACCGGTATCTGTTAATATGCCGGTATATATTGAAGTCGCAATCGCATCATTTATCCGTATTCCCATTTTTTTTATTATGCGGTATGCTATTTCGGCGGTTGAGCAGGCAGAAACGTCAATCAGTCTGCAGGTTCCGAAAAGTGTATTTGTTATATGATGATCGATGTTTATTATGACAGGAATGCGCGAGACGGCTTCTGCGGATTTTCCTATCCGCTGAATATTTCCGCAATCAAGGATAACGGCTGTATCGAATGCGCATAAATCCTTAATCTCATCTTCAATCAGCTCAGAAAACGGGAGAAAGCGATACACTGCCGGGATGGGACTTTCATTGAACAAAACTGTTTTTTTGTTTAAAGAATCAAGAGCAAGCCCGACAGCAAGCAAAGACCCTATGGCATCCCCATCCGGGTTTGTGTGAGAAGCAATCAGAACGTGATTACTGTTATTCAATTGTCGTATTATCTGGTCCATCATCCTTTTTTATTGATTTAAGCACTTTTTCGATTCGTTCTCCATAGTCGAACGACTCATCATAAAAAAAATTAAGCGCCGGCATATAGCGCAGGTCAAGTTCGCCTGCCAGGGCGCGTTTTAAAAAACCGGCAGCGCTTTTAAACCCTTTTAATGCTTCATCCGCATTTGATGTACCCCCGGTGACGGTAAAGTAAATCCGGGCAATTCTCAAATCTTTCGACATTTTAACCGCGGTGACTGTCGTCATCTCAAGCCTGGGGTCATGTACGTCTTTCAGCAATATCTCAGACAGGATTTTTTGTATCTGGCCCCCGACCCTTTCGGCTCTTGAAAAGAGCGTCATAAATTGAATATCTCCATTTCCGTATTAATAATTTCAGCAAGGCCTAATTCGTCGGCAAGATTAAAAATCTTGTCAATTTTTGAATTTGTCGTAATCCTGTCATTCCCTACAACAGCAAAACCTATTATTGCTTCATCATAAATATCCTTTGATCCGACTTCAGCAACTGATGCATTGAAATTATTCCGAAGCCGGCCGATAATCGATTTTATGATTGTTCTTTTGCTTTTAAGAGAGCGGCAATCATGAAGCCTGAAAGTTATTATTCCGAGTCCGACAACCATAAGGCATTAAGTTTAGTATTGACGGCTTCGTAAAAAGTCATTCTATCCGCCACATTCCGCTTTGTATATTGGACTTTTTGCTTTGCCGTCTCAATTTTAGCTTTTTACGAGTTCATCCGTATTGTTATTTGAAGCTCTCCGCAATAGCAAGCCGGGGAAAAGCGCTTGCTATTGCTTTTCAAATTCCGGTTTTATCTCTTCCATGTAATAAAACTCAACAATATCTCCCATCTTGATATCATTGTAGTTTTCAATGCCGATTCCGCATTCAAACCCGTTTTGAACTTCTTTGACGTCGTCTTTAAACCTTCTTAAGGATGAATTCTTTCCCTCAAAGCAGACTATTCCGTCCCTTATCAGGCGGATCTGCCGTCCACGTTCGATCTTCCCGTCCGTAACGTAGCTTCCGGCAATAGCTCCGATCTTTGGAACATGAAATACTTCACGAACCTGAGCCCGCCCAAGGAGTCTCTCTTTAAATGTTGAAGCCATCAGGCCTACAATTGAATCCTTGATATCTTTTATAACATTATAAATTATATTGTAGTAACGGATATTTACGGCCTCTTCGTTTGCTATTGCCTGCACCTTGGAACTGGGCCTGACATTAAATCCTATAATGATAGCATTTGAAACAGAGGCTAGAGCAATATCCGACTCGGTTATGGTTCCGGTTCCAGAATGAATTATATCTATTTTTACCTCGTTGTTGGACAGCTTATTCAAAGAATCTCTTATGGCTTCAATTGATCCGTTAACATCCGCCTTGATTATCAGCGTCAGATTCTTGACCTGGCCTTCCTGAATCCTGTCGAAAAGATTCTCGAGGCTGACACTGCTGGTTTTGGCAAGCTCCTTTGCGCGCTGTTTCTGTACGCGATAGGCGCTTACCTGTTTTGCGTCCTTTTCATCCGCCAGAGAGATAAGTTCGTCTCCTGCCATCGGCACGCCTGAAAGTCCTATAACC
>JAHJRK010000403.1 GCA_018830925.1 Pseudomonadota bacterium | reverse complement strand
TTCTAAAAAAAGCATTTTCTTCTTTGCAGCTTCGGAAAGATTTTTTGACAGCACTACTTTTTCAAGGCGGGTAAAAACGGAATTGATTATTTTAAAAGCATTCGGATGAGCTCCGCCTTTTTTGGCTTTAATATATATTCCAAGTGAATGTAGTATCTGAAGAAAAAGGAGCAGAATCTTGTCTTCTTTATATGTATCTTTTAATCTGTCAAGCTGCTCAATAAATTTATTCAAAACATCATCGTTAATCTCCCAATCCATAGATAAAACGATGGATTTTAAAATCCTGAAAGGATAATATTCAAGATCGCCTCCTTCAGCGGCAACAGGAGAATCTGTTTCACTTTCTCCAAAAAGATCCTCAAGACGGTTTTCTACCTGAATATTCAGGTTATCTTTTTCGCTGACCAATTATTTTCCTCCTATTTAAGTTCTTGTTTAATAGAGGCTATTGTCATTGCTATGATCTTTTTCATGGTTTGCACCACATTAACACCTGTTATTGCGCTTGCTGAAAATGAAGGCGCTTTCAACACCGAATTCAAATCTTTTTCCATCTCCTCAAAAGACAAAACAGGAATGCCCTGTTCGGCCAGATCTATTTTGTTGTATTGTATCACCAGTGGAATTTTCGAAATGCTCTTTTTATAATCCGTAAGATTTTCTTCGAGATTTTTAATTGAAAGAATATTTTTATCCTTTCTGATAACCATTGAATCCGCAACAAAGACAATACCGTCGACTCCTCTTAAGACCAATCTCCTTGTTGCATTATATTTTACCTGGCCGGGAACAGTATAAAGCTGAATTTTGACATCATATCCGTTTATTTTTCCTATATCGAAAGGAAGAAAATCAAAGAATAAAGTGCGATCGCCGTGGGTTTTAACGGTTATCATTTCAGTCTGGATTCTTTCTCTGAATTTTTTATAAATATATTCAAGATTGCTGGTCTTGCCCCCGCGGCCCGGACCATAGTAAACAACCTTGACCTGAACTTCCTTTTTTTTCATATTAATAAAGGCCATACAATCTACCTGTTTTGCAGTTTGATAATGCAAGTCCCGACAGAAACTGCATATACGTTGTTGTTATTCGGCATCGAAAGATCCCAATATTTTATTTGTCTTCTCGACGACATCCGCGACTTTTAGTCTCAAAAAACCAAGTGATATGTCGTTTCCAAATATGGTTATGAGCAAATAATCGGACAGTATTTTACTGAAATGTATATTTTCCTTTTCGCCCTTATGAAAAAGCAGAGAAAATTCCCCCTCCCCGATTATTTTAGCCATAGCGGTAACAGCGCCGAAATTGCCTGCAGCCAAGGCGGCAAGGGAGTATATATCATGGCTTGACTCCCCGTTATCATGATTTGCGATGATATTGCCTGCCATATCGATCAGAAAGACACAATGAACTCCCAGATCTATCAGATTGTGCTGAAGTATTTCCTCAATTTCACTAAGCTGCTCATGACTGAGTGTATAAGACAATTCTGTTCCTCCCCGAAATATTGTTTCCAATTCATGTTTAATCTGTTCGTAAAAAATTTAATTATAAAGCAGTTAAAAAAAATTTAACCTGTGTTGGGTTAACTGCAACCGTTATGATACTATATTAACCTTTTTTGATTCTAAAATCCTTATCAAATCCTTTAATATTTATCAATAATACATTATCTGCTGAAAAAAAACATTATCTTGTTTCACCCGGAAGCGGCTCCAGTATTACGGGATTTTCCTCTCTTGACATAACAACTTCTATCCCCTTCTTTTCACCTACGATTTTTAACAGATCCCACTCACTTTTTGATTCACTTTTCGATTTTCCCTGAACGATGAATACAGAGCTGATTACCTGGTGGTCCCAGTCTCTCCATTCCTCCTGATCTTTTAACAGGGTAAACTTGCGCCCTTCGAGCGCTTTAATTACTTTTGCAGATTCAAAACCGCCTGCCTTCTCTACAGCGGATGCCCATTCGTGAATCGCTACCCATGCACAGGCAGCCGATTCGCCCGGCATTTTTTTATTCTTTGCATAGAAAGCATCAACAAATTGTTTTGTCCCGGGGAAACGATTCCCGATGTCCCAGTACCAGTTTGTGGTTGCGAGTATTCCCTCCATCGCTTCTATTCCCGCACCGTGAGCCATATTAAGCTCCATGAGCGGAACAACTATCTGAATTTTCTTTTTCATTCCCATCTCACTGGCCTGTTTCAGGGCAGTCACCATATCATGCCCGAACAGAACCATAACCAGAACATCCGGTTCTTTTTTTTGCGCGGCTAACAACTCTTTTTTAAAATCTTTACTGCCCAGAGGAACGCGTACGGCGCCGATTGTATCGCATCCCGCAAGCTCGGTCCGCCATCTCATCGATTCTTCCACAGAATGACCCCAGGTATAATCTGAAGTAATATAATAAAATGTGGAGTTTTTCTTGATTTTTCCGACAAGATAAGGAGCCAGGGCTTTTGCCGTCATCCAGGCATTGAAATACCACCTGAAGGTGTGCCTGTGTCCTTTCTGAATTTCCTGCCCTGATTTTAATTTGTCATGACCTGTGGTTGCGTTGGAATGGGTCAAAGCCGCCATAAAAATGACCCCGAGTTCCTGGCAGACATCCCCCTGTGCAACCGCTTCAGCGCTGCTTGAACCTCCAGTAACCATGACGACATTATTCTGGCGGATAAGATCAATAGCGTTTTGCTTTGCAGTCTGCGCATTCGTGTTTGTATCTTTTATGATATATTCGATCTGTTTACCAAGCACCCCGCCTTTTGCGTTTATCTGTTCAATAGCGAGTTTGTACGCCATTTCTTCGTCTTTACCCTGATCACTGTAGGAGCCGGTAAGAGGTACGTTCAGACCTATTACCACCTTCTCTTCCTGCCCCTTCAAAGCCTGTCCGGCCGCACATTCATTTAAAATAAACTGGAACGAAAAAAAGAACAAAAAGATATTTATAAGCAATATTCCTTTTCTTTTCATATCAGTCTCCTCAGATCGTGCATTTTTGCCGGAAATTCTATTTTCAACATATTGATTTCCTTATATCAGTTTAATCCAAATTATCAAGCAACATTATAAATTTCTTGACATATTTTTTATCAGGCTCATATTTGCCCAATTATGTCATATTTTTTCTTGAAATTTAATAAGTTTAATATTATATTAAACTTACATCGAATAATAATTGAGGATTCTCCACAGCAAGCCGCGGAGAATCCTATCTTTAGTTGCGGTTCAAAGCCTTTTGAAAAAGGATTATCCGTATGAAAAAACATTCGTATCAATTATCAGATTTTTTTATGTTATTTGTACTGGTTTCATTTTTTCATCTCTCATTTTTTCCGGTGCAGGCTTATGGCCAGACCGGTGTCACTGAAACTGAAATCATTATTGGCCAGTCGTGCGCATTGAAAGGACCTGCTAAGACTCTCGGAATGGGCATGAGAGACGGTGCCCAGGCATATATCAACCATGTTAACTCTATCGGCGGAATCAAAGGAAAAAAAATTCGTCTAATCACTTATGATGACGGATATGAGCCGGATCTTTGCGCAGCAAACACAAAAAAACTGATCGATCAGGATAATGTGTTCCTTCTCTTCGGATATGTCGGAACACCGACATCGACTGCAGCAGTTCCCATAGCAACAGAAAATCAGGTCCCGTATTTTGCCCCGTTCACAGGAGCCGAATTTTTGAGAACTCCTGTAAACCGCCATGTATTCAATATACGGGGAAGCTATTATCAGGAAACAGAGGCAATGGTTGAACAATTGACCTCTGTAAAAAATATTAAACGCATTTCGGTTTTTTACCAGAACGATTCATATGGAAAAGCGGGGCTCGACGGAGTTAAAATAGCTCTTAAAAAACGTGATCTCGAAATTTTGAACGAAGCTAATTATCCCAGAAACACTCTCGAAGTCGAATCGGCCGTTAAGGATCTGCTGAAAGCCAATCCCGGCGCCATAATAATGGTCGGCGCCTACGCTCCGTGCGCTAAATTTATCTCCGAAATGAGAAAACAGGGAAGCAATGCCCTTTTTCTGAATGTATCTTTTGTAGGATCCGATGCCATGGGGCAGATACTGCAAAATAACGGACTTGGAGTTGTCGTTACGCAGGTCGTACCTTTTCCATTCTTCAAGAAAATCCCGGTTGTCGGAGAATATCACCGCCTGTTAAAGCAGTTCACTCCCGAGGCTGAGCCTAATTTCATGGGAATGGAAGGATTCATAGCCGCAAAGGCATTGTGTAAGATATTGTCTGAAATACCCGAGCCGATAACTCGCAAAGGCTTTATCGATACCGCGGAAAAGCAGATAAATGTGGATCTGGGAGGTTTTATCATCTCCTTTTCTCCAAACAATCACCAGGGTTCGAATCTAGTCTTTTTTTCACAAGTTGCTCCTGGCGGTTTTATCAGTCCGATAATGAGTCTTAATGATCTTTATGAATATGCAAAGTAAATTTTGACGGCTTCATACCTTGCATAATGAGCTTTTTATTTTGCGGTCTGAATTTTGCCTTTTTACGAAACCATCAGGTTTTCATAATCCGAAACCGGCAGCTTAATCGATTTTATATACCTTTGGGCTGAACTTGCCGGACATCATTAAAATCCATCAGGATATGAATGTCGCTCCCGCTGCTTGGTAATATTTTCGCATCAGGATACTTTTTCCGGAAGATATGAATCATAGCTGAGTTTTCCCTCAGAACTGTCGCTGAAAAGCCTTTATAATTGTTTTCTCTTGCGATTTTTTCAAGTATTTCGAGAAGATAAGAGGCTATTCCCATTCCGTGATAATCTTCCCTGACTACAAATGCTATCTCCGCTCTTTCAGGTTCATCCATTGCATATGAAGCGATCCCAATAATCTCCTGATGTCCGCCTTTCTGAACAAGACCGACAACCGACATGTTCTTTCTGTAATCAATGCGGGCCCACTGCTTCTGAATTACTTCATGAGAAAATATCTTCATTTTATAAAAGAACCTCAGGTAGATAGTCTTTTCCTGCAGAGAATAGAAAAAATTCCTGTAAGCAAACTCATCAGAGGG
>JAHJRK010000402.1 GCA_018830925.1 Pseudomonadota bacterium | reverse complement strand
GTACATTGTCGCCTTGACCCCTCTCACGTAAGGATAAAATCCTGGGAGAGAATTAACAAACTCCACCCCTTCAAGGTCCTCGGCGGTATAAAGAGGTTTTACTGTTATTCCTTCAGGAGTCTTCCAGTTAAGGGATTCAATAGGTTTTTTAATCTCTTTTGCTCCAATTTCAGCCCATTTTTTTATATCAGACATCTATTAGCTCCTTTAAACGAATTAGTTTCCGGACATCGTACTTCGAATCTAGTACTTCAATTTTCGCCTTACGACTTACGTTCTTCCACTCTTTACTCTTCACTTTTTACCTTTCACTTTCCACTTCTTTCACACAGCTCAACCAGAATCCCGTTTGTCGATTTGGGATGAAGAAAGGCGATCTTCGCGCCGCCGGCTCCGGTCCTCGGCTTTTCATCTATAAGCCTGATCCCTTTTTCTTTCAGCTCAGCAAGCGCCTCTTCGATGTTTTCCACACGGAAAGCTATATGCTGAATCCCTTCTCCTCTTTTTTCTATGTATTTCGCAACAGGCCCGTCAGGAGCCGTGGATTCCAGAAGTTCGACTTCGCTCTCTCCTACCGGGAAAAAAGCGGTGGTAACCTTTTGCTCCGCAACCGTTTCAGAACCTTCAAATTTAAGCCCTAAAACATCCGTCCAGAAGCTCTTCCCTGCCTCGATGCTGTTAACCGCAATGCCCAGATGATCTATTTTAAGAACTTTCATTTATACAACTCCTTTTTACTTTTTAGTGATTCGATTTCAGATCTCTGTTGATAGTTTTCGGACTTTAAATCAGGTGTGATGCGCTGATACCGTCCCGGGCGGATTCGATTCCCATGCACTTCCGCCATTTAATTTCAAGCCGTTAGCAAATACTTCTGAAACTTGGTTGATCACATATTTTCGTTATCAACCTCAATTGTGATAAAATTGTGATAAATTCTCCGCCTGATGAATCGAAACCTGTTTATCCTGATTTGCTTTAGCAATTTTTTCGGTAGCAATGTGCAGATCATCTTCGCTTGAAATGTTATATCTGTTAAAAACACTTCTGGTTTTATGCCCGGAAATTTTCATTGTGACCGTATCGGGTATTCCCGCCCTTGACATATTGCGCACTGCGGTTCTTCTATTGTCGTGAAGTAGTTTCCAAATCTGTCCCGCATTCTTACATGCGGTATGCCAAGCAGACTGGTATTTTTGTATCGAACGGCCTTCTCTGAAACAAACATAGGGACAATCGGGATAACGATTATCTCTTATCTTCTTTTGGTTCAGGATAGCGTTATAAAGGTCGCCCGATAGGAAGATCGCCCTGCCCTGATCATTTTTCGTTGTACCGGCTCGAAGAGTAATCTTTTTCTCAAAAACATTGGTCTGATCCCACGTCAAACATAGAATCTCCTTTTTTCTCATACCGGTAAAATATGCAATGATTAGAACAGTTTTTAAATAATCCGGCAGCAAGTCCCGTAAACGGATGTACTCCTCATACTCAAAAAAACCTTCTCTGGGTGGAGCCTCCTTAAGCTTTGCAACAAATGGTGGGCTGATAACTTTGGGAGGCGTGTGTCTTGCGCCCAAGGTGAACATTTGCATTAAAGCCGAAAGCTCTTTGTTAATCGTCCCGTTACTATCGCAGTCTTCCTTTCCGGCAACAATATATCTTTCGATCAAGTTTGACGCAATCTCTTTGATCTTCACGCCATCAAAGAAAGAACCAAGTTGTTTCACGCTTAATTCTGCACGATCCAGGGATTTGCGGCGGTTCAATTTGTAATCATTTACAAGATCCGTCTAAGATCTTCGAACATTATTTTTTCGATGTTCAAGCCGTAATGCTTCCCTTCCGCAATCTCCCCTTTCAATTTGTCAAAGATCCGTTGTGCCAGCTTCCGATCTTCCGTTTCCGTTGATCGCCGGTGCTGCACACCATTGTGCGTAAAGCGCATCCACCAGACCGAGTTTCTTTTATACAGAGACATGATTGACCTCCTTTCTGAGGCCCTTGATCCGGTCTGATTTCCAGTAATCGGGTATATAACTCTATCCCATTAGGCCGTCAATGGTCTTTCTGACAACTTTATCGATATATTGATTTCGCTTGCCGGATCTACATGCTCTTTTAGACTTGCCCGGTGGATTCAGGGCTTCATCATCCGATCCAGAACTTCTCGAAGGATGTCCGGACCGGGCGTCGTATCAAAGACCAGTTCGCCATCAATATAGATGGAGGGTACAGGAGGCAGACTGCCGTGCTTTTGGGCGAGTTCATCAAAGCGCAGGGCCCCTTTTATTTTGGTGATGATGACTTTTTCCCACGTGAGTGCATCGCCATAATCCTTCGCGACCTCCTCTACCACCAGCGCCATATACACACAGGGAATGCAATGCTCACCTTCATGAATCACTTCAATATGGACAGTTTTCATATTCAGGTCCTTAAGGCCTCTGGGAGTGCAAAGGGGGTAAAAACCGTTGTCCGGTCTTAACGGCCAACCCGGACAGGGCTTCTTCGATGGCATCCACCAGATCGAACTGCGGCGGAATCTGGTCAAAGATCAGTTCGCCATTGATCAGCAGAGAAGGGACCGGAGCGAGCCGAATCTGCTTATGAACGGCATCTTCTCCGAACAATTCGCAGGAGAGCTCCAGGAAGCGCTTTTTGCCCTTTCCGATCATGATATCCACGCGCCGGTATTCCACGCGATCT
>JAHJRK010000401.1 GCA_018830925.1 Pseudomonadota bacterium | reverse complement strand
TCACCTACGGCGGTCGGTTCCGGGTTACTGAAAATGCTGCAAAGAACAATTGAGCTTCCGGTCAAAATAATGCAACCGCTGTTCCAGAATTGAAACTCCCCTCCGCAAGTAGCGGAGAATTTGCTCGCTGTTTCGGTTAGAAGAGAGTTATTTTTTTCAGCCGGCCTGCAAGTCTGTCAGCAATATCCGTTATTTCTTTTATCCTTAAGATATAGCCTGCGGAAACAAATACGGACGCAAACAAGGCGGAAAGAAACGCGACCATTAATACACTGCCTGAAAAGGCAGTTACATCTAAACCACCTAAAAACTTACCCTTAAACCACTCGAACAGAACACCCATTATTGCGCTGAGCAGACATATTTTCACGAAGAACAGATATACCTCCCTGCTGTAAACGTTACTGCTTCGTTTGTTCCAGAGAGCATACAGAATGAAGACCTGGATAAATGCGGAAAGAGAGAGCGCGAGAGCTATGCCGTTTACCCCCATAACCTCCATCCCGTAATAGTAAAGGGGTATGCTGATAAGTACCGCCATTGTTCCGAAAACCGCGGGGAAGAGGGTGTTCTGCATCGCATAAAACCCTCTGACAACAACCGTCTGGGCCGCAAATGCAAAAGTGCCCGCAAGAAGAAAGACAAGGATGCCGGAAGTCAGTTCCGTTGCGGCAGCATCAAACCTTCCTCTTTGAAATATGATCAGAACAATCTCATGCCTCAGCACCATCGCAAGCGCTGAAAAAGGCACAACCACAGAAAGTCCGCGCAAAGTGTCATTAAGCAGACGGTTCATCTCTTCCAGCCTGTTTTCAACCGCAAGGCGCGCCATGAATGGATATGCGGCAGTTCCAACAGCCTGGCCGAACAAACCGACCATGATAAACATTATCCTGAGGCCATAATTGAGCGCCGCAATGCTTCCCCCGGGCATAAAACTGCCGAAGAATTTTAAAAAAAATTCGGTCGAAAATATCATCGTCAGTCCGAACATAAGCGGCAATGTCAATAATATATATTTCCTTAAATCCGGATGCCTGAAATCAAAAGAAAGCCTGTATTTCATTCCGGCTCTCTTTGCGCCGATATATTGCAGTACGAAATTCCCGATAAATGCCCCTCCCAAAACCCCCCATGAAAAAGCTTCCATGCCTATAGATGAACCGAGAAGCATGCCGCCTGCAATAATTCCCAGGTTATATAAAAGCGGGGCCAGCGCCGGAACAAAGAATCTCTCCTTTGCAAACTGAACAGCCATAAAAAGACCGCCTGAAAAAAAGAAAAACTGGGCCGGAAGAATTATCCTCGTCATCCGGACAGCTTTTGAAAATATTACAGGATCTCTCAGCCCCGGCGCTATTACAGAAACCAGTTCTGGCGCAAAAACAACGGCTGCAAGTATAAACAAAATCAGAATCGCTCCAAAGCATGTCATGATCAGCGAAAAAACACGCCAACCCTCCTCTTCATCTTTATTTGCCAGATAACCTGAAAAAATGGGTATAAAAGTTATTGAAAGGAAACCGCTTGCGGCAACATGATTCAGTATTTCAGGAATAACAAACGCAATCTGATATGCATCAACGTCTCCGCCCGCTCCTCCGGCGAAGGCAATCGCCATTTCCCTGAAAAGGCCTATTACGCGGCTTAAAAAAACCGACACCATCATAATGGCCGAAGCGACCCCGATTTTTTTATAAAGACCTGAAGACATGATTTATTAAACCCACCCGGGATACGATTTGCAAATTGAAGCTCACCACTGTTTCGGTTCAGATAAAAAAAGGTCTGCCCCTTATATTCACGCTCTTGCCATACCATAAAATCGCGCAAAAAAACAAATTATGTTTGTACCTTAAAGAAGGCTTCAACTTTAAAGGTTGCAACCAAAACCAATACAATGTAACCTGATACCTATATACTTGTTTAGAAAAGGAGGTTTTATGCCTGACCAATACTTGACAACCATACTCAGCATCGGGCTTTTCGTCGTGGCTATAACTTTTCTCGCGGCTGTTTTCCTTCTCATCTACTCTTCCCTTCAGATAAAAAAAGCCGCGACCGCTTTGAACGATTTTATTGCGGCAACCGACTTGAAAATAAACCCTGTGCTTAAAGAAGCCGAAGAAACGTTAAAAAGCATAAGAGCTGTTTATGATGATATTGGCTCAGCCACATCAAACATAAGAAATATATCGGGCGCTCTTTCAGATGTGGCGCTTCAAGTCAGGACACTAGGATTATTGACGGAAGGCATGCAAGACCGGATAGGAGTCAGAATAACGGGCCTGAAAGCAGGAATAAAAGCAGCTCTCGGTGTGCTGCTCAATCAGGAAAACAAAGGAGGATCATAATATGGAAGAAAAAGATTACGGCGCAGGATCATTAGTAGCTTCATTTCTTTTGGGAGGCATAGTAGGCGCAGGAATTGCCATTTTGCTTGCCCCTGAGTCCGGACGTGAAACAAGGGAAAAAATTAAAGAATATGCTGAAAATGTCAAGGAAAAGGCTGCTGAATCCTTCGAGAAAGCAAGAAGTGTACTCGAAGAAAAGAAATCTGTTCTTTCAGCCGCTGTAGAAGCAGGTAAAGAAGCCTATAAAAAGGAAGCAAACAAATAAGGTTCTTCTCCCAATGATTTGGGAGAAATGGGTCCAGAATTCCAGAGTTTTATGATTGAAGCTCCCCGCCGCAAGTCCTCCCGCCATACTTATTGGCGGGACCTTCGGCGGGAATGCGCTCGCTGTTTCGGTTCAAGTGGTTTTCTCCCATACTCTTCTGCAATATTGCTTGAGATAGACAGGGCCGCCCCACTCTTTGGGAGGTGATCTGACAAAATCAGTCAAGATCAACAGGAATGCCGCATTTATTGCACCGCTTTTCACCTCTGAAGAGTTTATGCCTGCAACCAGGGCAAAGGTAGCGGGTTTCTTCATCCTCAATCCATTTCTTAGTTCCGTGCTCCCGCCAGTAGGGAACAGATCTTAATATAACCCTTTTCCCATACAAAGACTCCTTTTTTGTTTTTTTAAAATTACAACCTGCTGGAAAATACCAATATTCAACCCAACCCCGGCATGCCTTCTGAACAACAGGTCTGAACAAAAACCTAAATAGTGTCCATCCGGAAATAAATTAAAGAGACTATAGCGTTTCCAATTCGGAAATAGGCAATTTTGGGCAAGCTCAAGGAAATCAAGGGATTGCGCGGAGGCATACGCAATGTATGCCGCACAAGAAATCCCGCAGATTGACGCCGAGATCGCACAAAAGGGCCATTTCCGGATGGAAACTAAATAACAGATTGACAAACAGGATGAAGACTGATTAATATAAGTGAGCGTTCACTAACATTACCATGTCATTTTTATAACGCCGCGAAAGGAGTATGTTCATGTCTGAAGAACAAACAAACGAGGAGTCGGGCTTAAAGAGCCAAATCGGGAAATACCTTCGCTGGTTTCTTATCAGCACGACCATGATTGCCATTATTTATACGGTTATAATGGCAACCATAAAAAAATTCGGAGGAGCGTAAGGAGCCGTTACGAAATAACCATTACATTTCTGTCCGCTTCGTTACAGCTCCTTATGCCGGTCACCGCATTTTCATGTTACGGTTATTATTGAATGACGGCTCAAGCCTATCTCCATGACATAAAACATCAATGCCGTACAACCATACGGCGGAAAACATTCCATATCGCATCAAATCTTTCAGTCAGGTCGAAGCTGTAATTGCTCAAAGCCCAGGTATTGACAAGCCCCTGGATCATTCCGAATAAAAGAAGCGCTGTTGCCGCGGAATCAATATCTTCCCTGATAACTCCGGCTTTAATTCCGTTATCCATTAATCCACTGAAGCGCTGAAGGTATTTCTGGATATTATCATATACTTGTTTGTTTAATTTCCTGTCTCCGAAACTGATAATCTCGGCAATAACCTGAAACGAAACCCCCCGCTTCTGCTCAATTTTAGAAAGATGACTTCTTAGTATCCCGCCGATATTATCCGGATATGAAAGATCATTCTGTTCAGCTGAATCGATGTCCTGCAACAGGCTTTCGGTAATATGCCCGGCAAGAAATGAAAGAATCTCCTTCTTGTTGCGAAAGTGCCGGTAGATGGCAGCTTCTGAGATTTTAACCTCCTTTGCTATGTTCTTTACCGTAACATGCTCGCTGCCTTTCTTGTAAATAAGTTTCCTTGCGGCTTCTATTATCTCTCTTTTTCTTATTTCCGTGCTTTTGCGTGCCCGTGGCATTTACACTCCTCTCAATCTTACGCAAACAAACAATAAGTG
>JAHJRK010000400.1 GCA_018830925.1 Pseudomonadota bacterium | reverse complement strand
TTCAGGGTTTATTCAGGCGCTGGATATATTATTCACAAGGAACCCTCCGGTATAGACCCTCTTTCAGCACAGCTTGGCATGGAATACAGAAGTCCTCAAACTTTTCTATCGAACCGGATAAGACCCATCGCCGCCGTAGATTTGAGAACGTGGGAGGAAAACAACTGGAATGTCGATGTATCGGCAAGGCTGGGGGTTCAGCTTGAAAACATTGAATCCAAAAACCGCAAGGTCCAGCTCATGCTCGAATACTTCAGCGGCCATTCGCCTCACGGACAGTTTTATAACCGGACGATAGAATATGCCGGACTCGGTATACATTTCTATTTTTAAGGATCATGACGGCTTCGCAAAAGGTTTTATTTCTACCACCAAGAGCTCGAAGAAAGAAATATAATATATAATGTTTTCGACTTCGTGTATTTAGTGCTCTTCGTAGTTTTATAAAATAATTACGCTTTTACGTTTTTTTACGAGTCTATCATGACTGACGGCAAAGGAAAAAGCTTCCGCCTCAGGCGGACAGAATGGCTTTTTACTAAACTGTCACGATAAACGGAGACGCTTATGGAAAAAATATATGGTTTCAACAGAATAACCGGAGCAATCATAAATTTCTGGAATATCAATGAAGCATGGCGATTTGCGGTCTTTATGATTATCATGGCGGCTGGAATATCGTTGTTTGAAATCCTCTTCCGGTTTATTAAAACAAGATTCAGGGAATTTATCCTGTCAAAAGGCTACAGTCCTGAAAACTGGAATCTCTCTCTTTTCAAGCCGTCCATAAGGCTTGCTTTTATTGCGCTGGTTATCAGGTTAACCGAACCGGTTTTCATCTTATCACACGATCAGTATAAAATTTTTGGGATTATCGAGTTTATTCTCCTTGCCATTGCAATAATTCTTGTATTCTACGAAGGAATAAGCCTGCTTGACAGGCTGCGCCTGCTATTGCCCGAAGATTTCAGAAGTCAATTCCCGGAAGAGACTTTGCTGAAACTGAAAAGGAACCTTAAGATTTCCATATTCACAGCTGTTTTTGCCGGATCTCTGTGGTTTCAGAAGTCCCTGATCCCGGAACCGGTTTCAGGCCATTTTTTGTGGCCGTACCTGATTGCGCTTGTCGCGGTTTACATCATCTTTGTAGTTGCCAAACAGACGGACAGATTTTTTTCGGGTATCATCACAAGCCTTAAGGACTCGGAAGGAAAAAAGAGATTCTGTATCATCCTTAAATCGACCATATGGCCGTTAAGGCTTCTTTTTATAGCATTAACACTTCTTATCACTGTGGAGATACTTGCTCTTCCCCATTCCGCAGAAAAGATTTTCGAACGTTCGGAGGGAATTCTAACAACATTTGCCATTGTTTTCTTCTTGTACAGCCTCGTTGACGTTGCGGTTTATCAGATAACGGAGTACGCGGGCCGGAAAGATACCCAGCTTGATCTTTCCTTCGTACAGATGTTCCGCATAATTGCAAGAGTGCTGGTTATTATTTTCGGTGCGGTTTATATTATACAGGTTGTTTTCGGAAAGCCGATGAGCACTCTTCTCGCAGGCCTCGGAATCGGGGGTCTCGCCGTAGCTCTCGCAGCCCAGGATACATTGAAGAATTTCTTCGGAAGCATCATGATAATGCTCGACAAGCCGTTCGGGATAGGCCAGCTCGTTCAGGTTGAGGATTTCAAGGGAACGGTTGAGAAGATAGGTTTCAGATCAACAAGAATGCGCACTGTGGAAGGCCATCTCGTCACCGTCCCGAATGAAAAGATAGCCGCTTCAAGTATAAAAAATATAACTAACAGGCCGTTCATACGACGGACTTCGAATATTACGGTCACGTACGATACCCCTCCCGGAAAAGTCGAGCGCGCGGTTTCGATAATAAAAGAGATTCTTGCAGACCACGAAGGGATGCTCCCGGATTACCCGCCCAGGGTTTTTTTCGATGAATTCAATGATGTATCTCTTAATATATTAATGACATACTGGTATTCGCCTCCCGATTACTGGGCATTCAAAGCCTTTTGTGAAAAAGTGAATCTTAAAATCATGAGGGCGTTTGAAGCCGAGGGAATTGAATTCGCGTTTCCCACGACAACGACATATCTTGCGCAGGACAACAAAAGGCCTCTTCATATTGATCTTTCGGGTGATTTTAATTTTAAGGATAGTGACAAGGATGAAGTTACATGATATACGTATGAAATGACGGCTTTGTAAAAAAAATATTTTATCTCTTTTTGAGCCACTACTGCGAAAAATTCAGGCAAGCCGGTCCCACAAACACATTCGTGGCCTGACCCTGCCTAAGTCAGCCGGGCCGCGGGAAATCCAATCCGCTTCAGGCGGATCACAATATGCTGAACTCCTATTTTTCAAGGGAGTGACGAAGGAGCGGAAATGAAAAAAGCTTTAACCGGCAAGAGAAAGTTGTTGATTGTCGCGCACAGGGGAGCAAAAGAAGAAGCGCCCGAAAATACCCGCTCGGCCTTTGATGCCGCATTGAAATATCCTGTTGACGGGATAGAATTCGATGTCAGGATCACCCGCGAAGGAATACCGGTCATACATCACGATAAAACACTGTCGCGGATCACCGGGTCGCGCAGGAAAATAGAATCCTGTTTCTTTGGCGAAATTGCCGATTCCGACTGGGGAAGCTGGTTCTCCAAAAAATATTCGAAGGAAAGAATTCTGACATTTGAAAAGACAATCGAACTTTACTGCAGAAGAACCCGCCTCTTTGTTGAAATCAAAACCGATGAAGAATATTCTCTGTCAGAAACATCCAGAGTTCTTACATTGAAGGTTTTAGAGATCATAAAAAAGAAGGTGCCGCATAAATATTCAGGCGGCATTTATATTCTATGTTTCAACCCGAAACTTCTTGAATTTGCATATAACAAGGCGCAGGCATATAAATATGTTTATAATCTTTCCGGATCTTCTTTGAAACAGGCATCTTATCCTTCTTACATTCACGGTCTCTGCCTGCCGATAGGGAAACTTTCCAGCAGCTTCATGGATAAAGCTAATAAAGGCGGTTATTCAGTTTTGACATATTCATGCAACACACGTGAACAGGCAGCAAGGGCTCTTGACTTAGGTGCCACTGTCATAATGACGGACTATCCGGGCAAGCTTTGCGGTTATCTGAAAAGGGAAATTTGACGATTTAGAAACAATACGTTTTTAACTCTCTGCAAACTCATCAAACTCCTTCCAGAAGGTTTTCCTGACGGCATCTCTTTCTTTCAGGATTTCGTGGAATGAATCAGGTATGCATACAAAGGCGCCTTTTCCCATTATGGAACATATCTCTCTCTGGGCAGCTTGAGATACTATTCTGTCCTTACCGGCGCTGATAATCAATACCAGCGTCTTTATTTTCCCAGCATATTCTGCGCACGATAAAATGTCTATCGATTTAAATGTCGCTGCAAGCCACCCGTATGTAACGCCACCCAGGGCAAGCTCAGAGCTTTCGGCAATTGCCCTGTGCTCATCCATGAAGCGCACCGGATCGGATGTAAGAGTGTTTCCTTCAAACTTTATATTTGAGGCGGAATAGCCTTTTGAGCCTACTGAATAAGAATGCCCGAAAACAGTTCCTGCCGCACAAAAAGCAATAAATCTCACAAGCCATCTTGGAAATGAGGGGATATTAATATCTATCATGGGGGATGTCAGGACGGCTTTGTCGGCAGCTTCCGGGAAATCATGCAGAAAACGAAGTGCTACGTGTCCGCCCATCGAATGGCCAAGAATTATTAAAGGCGAAACGGCACCAGGTTTGACGATATTGTTTACAAAATAATTCAAATCCTCAATGTATTCACTATAGTCGTTGATATGACCCTTGTGCCTGTTTGCAAGGAGACGCGATGAAAGGCCCTGCCCTCTCCAGTCCATACTGTAAACATCAAATTGTCTTTGCTTCAACTCCTCTATTGTCTCTGCATATTTCTCCATGAACTCTTTTCTGCCGCCGAGCAGAATAATGGAGCCTTTTTTTGTTTTAGCCCCGCAGTCCAATATTCCATAACGGATTGAAACATTATCTGACAACGTGAAATAATTAAAAACCAAAGTGATAATATCCCCCGGAATTTTAAGATAAACTGTAACTGCTCAGGAGTCAGAATTCAGGAGCCAGAATTCAGAATAGAAGCGGTATATGCCTCCAGCAACTTACTAACTTCTTCAAGTTGAGCACTGGCAAAGTATCACCATAACCAAAGCAGGTTTCTTTTTTATTCTGGCTTCTGGCTCCTGAATAATTACTGTATTTAAATCTATCTGCGTTCATCTGCATGAATCTGTGGCTGAATAGTTACGATAAACTTATGTTGACCGCTCTTTATTTTCTTTATATAAACCAGCCGGAATACACAATAAGATAGATATAAAGTCAACTTAATATTGATGGATCATCTCCAGGAGAGTTGGTGATCCCATGAGGATTCAAGGGGTCAAGGGTTCAAGGATTCCAGTGACCGGAAAAGCGGGCGCATTCTTTGTAGTTTGCTGCCGGGTCAACGTGCGAATTCAATAAGCCTGTCGGAACTTCAGAGGAGTTTCGTTGGGTTTGTCTCTTCGTCTCTTTGTGTGAGAATAATTAACCTTTTTAGTTTCGGCATGTCCGGGTTGGGGAGGTAAGATGGGAGCCCATTCACATCATTTTGTAGAAAGATACACCGGCCTTGTCGGATTCGGTTTTGACAGAGAGACCGATCAAAACACGGTCAGGTATTATCTTCAAAAATTTTCTGACGACAATCTCATGGAAAAACTGATCGGAAGGCTCACTGATGAAGAGCTTTCCGAAATCTTTTTCATGATAACTAAAATTCTTAAGAATCACTTGAGCGAACCTGAGTATCACTCGCTTTTTCTCAAGGATGATTGACTTGGAAAAGTCCATCATCAGGCAGAGGGCGATTAAGCCCCGGCCTGGGGTGAGGGTGGAACCGCTTGAATTTACTTCAAGCGGCGGGAGAGGGGAACCCTTTCCCGCCAAGTAAAAAGTTGTTTTTTGCCTTTTTACGAAAATATCAAATATGATGAACAGGAAAAATAATGCTGACCGAAAAACAACTTTACAAATATGCGGATGTGCTTCTCTGGGGGCTTAAAACAGCCCGGACAGGCAAATATAAAAAAAATGACACGGTTTTAATCAGATATAACCTTGCTGCAGTTAGGCTTGCCGAGATCTTAAACGAAAAACTATTAATGATGGGCATAAACCCGGTTTTGAGAATGAACTCCACTCCGATCATGGAACGCAGCTTTTACGATATTTCAAACAGCAGGCAGCTTGTTTTCACGCCTCCCGGCGAAGAGGAGCTTTATAAAAACATAAACGGCAGCATTTTTCTCCATGCACCTGAATCGATAACTCATCTAAGCGGTATCGATCCAGGAAAAATCGGGAAGGTTGCGGTTGCAAGAAAACATTTAAGGGATATAATCGACAAAAGAGAGGAAGAAGGCGCTTTCGGTTGGACACTCTGCATTCTTCCGACCGAAGAACTGGCGAAACATGCGGGGTTATCCATAAAAGAATACACAAAAGAAATCGCTGCCGCATGTTTTTTAAATAAAGAATCACCTGTTGAAGAATGGCAGAAAGTTTATGCCAGCGCCGCCC
>JAHJRK010000054.1 GCA_018830925.1 Pseudomonadota bacterium | reverse complement strand
TTTGGTATGTTGCCCCGATCCCGCAGGGCCCTGATGAACGATTTTTTTCCCCATTATCTCAAGAAGCGGCATTAATGCTTCGACAACCTTCTGGTCGCCGCCGACCATAATGGAAAGAGTTGCTGAGCGGGCTCCCACATCCCCGCCGGATACCGGAGCGTCGATGGCATAAATCCCTTTTTCTTTTGCAGATGAATCAATCTCCATCGAAAGGCTGGGGCTCGTTGTCGTCATATCGGCAAGAATGGAGCCTTTTTTAGCCCCGGAAAAAATCCCGTTTTTCCCCATGTAAACTTCCCTGACATCCTCCGGAAAACCGAGCATGGTAAAAACAATATCCGACAATCCGGCTACTTCACCAGGGGAGGATGCCCATACCGCTCCTTTTGCAATAAGCGGTTCAGCCTTGCTGCGCGATCTGTTATATACGGTTAAGGCAAATCCCTTTTCCATTAAGTGCCCGCACATGGAAAACCCCATAACGCCGGTTCCTATCCAGCCTATTTTTGTTGAATCATTTTTTACTGTCAGCATTGGATAATCCTCTCAATTGTTTAGGTTAAAAAAGATCGTAACAACTCAGCCGCCGATCTACGCTGATCACCATTGATATTTCTTTATATTTAAATCTATCTGCGTTCATCTGTGTGAATCTGTGGCTGAATAGTTATAAAGATCTCTATCTGTCTCATATTCAAAAACTATTGTTGACAAAAAACAAAAACAGTTCCATATGTTAGATATTAATCAGGTGAGCCTTATCAGGGATATCAATAATATATCAGGCTTAAAAAATCCAGTTTATTCTTGACAAAATATTTTTGAAGGGTATTATTCCTACTTTTTAAAATAAAGTAATACGATTTTTCGGGAGGAAAAAATGTACGCTATTGTTAATTCGGGCGGAAAGCAATATAAGGTTGAACAGGGTGAAACCTTTAGAATTGAGAAAATACCCGGCGATGTCGGCGCAACTGTTTCATTTGACAAGGTTCTTATGTTTTCGGATGGTGAAACAGTTAAAGTCGGCAATCCTTTTGTCGAGAAGGCGTCTGTCCTTGCCAGTATTGTGGAACAGGACAAGGCGAAAAAAATTCTTGTTTTCAAATTCAAAAGAAGAAAAGGATACCGCCGTAAAAACGGTCACCGGCAGCCTTATACGGCAATTAAAATCGACAGCATAAAAGCATAATCTGTTTTTTACAGGAGTATATAAATGGCACACAAGAAGGCGGGCGGCAGTTCAAGAAACGGTCGCGACAGTAATGGACAGAGGCGCGGTGTAAAGTGCTATGCCGGCGAAAAAGTAACGGCCGGCAGCATCATAATCCGCCAGTTGGGAACGAAGATTCACCCCGGCAAGAACGTCGGCATGGGGAGAGATTATACTTTGTTTGCCAAAATTGACGGGATTGTTGCCTACGAAGACTTCGGCTGTTCGCGCAAAAAAGCCAGCGTATATGCAGAGTGAAATTCATAGATGAAGCAGTTATTACCATTCAGTCCGGCAAAGGCGGAAGAGGATGTGTAAGTTTCCGGAGGGAAAAATTTATTCCCCGCGGAGGACCGGACGGTGGTGATGGCGGAAAGGGTGGTGATGTTGTTTTCAGAACAATATCACAAAAACGAACCCTTTATGATTTCCGGTCTAGAAGACTTTTTAAAGCTGAAAACGGCGGGAGCGGGGAAGGGAATCAGAGAACCGGGAAAAAAGGGGTAGACCTTATCATTGAAATACCTCCCGGGACCGTTATAAGCGACGCCGGCACAGGCCGGATATTAAAAGATTTGGTTGACCCTGAAGAAGTCTTTGTAATTGCAGTGGGTGGAAGAGGCGGTCAGGGCAACAAAAAGTTTGCAACATCAACACACAGGACTCCCCGTTTTGCGCAGCCAGGCGGGGAAAGCCAAACCCTGATCCTTAAGCTGGAGCTCAAGCTCATTGCCGATGTCGGAATAGTAGGACTTCCCAACGCAGGCAAATCTACACTTATCAGCGTTATCTCTTCCGCAACCCCCAAAATAGCAGAATATCCTTTTACTACCCTTACGCCTGTGCTTGGTGTGGTCAAGGTCGGGAAAGGAGATACCTTTGTGGCTGCCGACATTCCGGGCCTGATCGAAGGCGCCCACAAAGGGATTGGCCTTGGAACTCAGTTTTTGAAGCACATAGAACGAACAAGCATACTTATTCATCTGATAGATGCTTCTGCTATAAATAAGGACTCGCCCCTTTCCGGGTATCATGCAATAAATGAAGAGCTTGCCCTGTACAGCAAAAACCTTTCCGAAAAAACCCGGCTGGTGGTTCTCAATAAACTGGATATAACCGGATCAAAAGAAGCGGCAGATATTTTTATAAAAGCAGCCGGAAACATCGAAGTTTTGACAATATCCGCAGCAACAGGTAAAGGCATAAACAGGCTGAAACAGAAAGTCGCCTTATTATTGAACCAAAACAGCGAGCGCTGACCCATCCGAAGGTCCCGCCAGCGGCACGTCCGCCAATCTTTATGGCGGATATTGCGGGCGGACTTGAGGCGGGGTGCTTCAATAAATGCAGAGAAGATAAAAAAAGATGAAAGATGACCGCAAATCGATTACTTCTTCCAAAAGAGTTGTTGTCAAGATAGGGAGCAATGTATTGACCGAAGATCACGGACTTAATTTAAAGGTCATCGGCTCGATAAGCAGACAGATAAGCCTCCTGATGGATAAGGGAATCGAAGTTATTTTTGTCTCTTCAGGCGCAATGGCTTCAGGGTTAAGAAAAATCGGTCTTAAGAAAAGGCCCGATGAAATTCCAAAAAGGCAGGCTGTTTCTGCCGTCGGGCAGGCCGGGCTTATTATGGAATATGAAAAAGCCTTTGAAAAATTTGATAAAAAGGTAGCCCAGATACTTCTTACAAGCGAAGACCTGTCGAACAGGAAAAGATACCTTAACGCAAGAAACACGATTTACACCCTTTTATCATGGAAGATTGTTCCGATTATAAACGAAAATGACACTGTTGCGGTTGAAGAGATTAAATTCGGCGACAACGACAATCTTGCGGCGATGATAGCAATCCTCATGGATGCTGATGTTCTTGTGACTCTCACGGATATTGAAGGGCTTTATACGAAAGATCCACGCAACAATCCCGATGCCGAACTGATTCCTGTTGTTAACACCATAAAAAAGAGCATCGAAAAGATGGCAGGCAGTATTCCCGGAACTCTCGGAACAGGCGGGATGCTCACCAAAATCAGGGCTGCAAAAAAGGTCACAGCGGCAGGAATTCCGATGATTATAGCAAAAGGCGAAAAACCCGGCATTCTTACCCGGCT
Source organism: Pseudomonadota bacterium (assembly GCA_018830925.1). Classification (GTDB taxonomy): domain Bacteria; phylum Desulfobacterota; class Desulfobacteria; order Desulfobacterales; family RPRI01; genus RPRI01. The sequence continues at coordinate 998 of JAHJRK010000054.1, read as the reverse complement.
TTTTGAAGGCGAAGATCACGGTACTTTTTTTGTTCCCGGAAAAGAGAGGCTCTCAAGAAAAAAATGCTGGCTTGCTTTCTCTCTGAAGCCTCAAGGTATTATTATAATAGACGACGGCGCCGTAAACGCGATTGTTGAGAAAGGTAAAAGCCTGCTCCCGGGCGGTATTATAAAGGTTAAGGGGGAATTCGGAAAAGGATCTCCCGTTGAATTCAGCAATGCGGACAATGAAGTGATTGGAGTCGGTCTTGTCAATTACAGCGCTGCTGATATAAAGAAAATCAAGGGGCTTAAAACGGACAGGATAAAGGAGAAGCTGGGACATAAACCCTATGACGAGGTCATACATAGAGATAATCTGGCTTTGACGGGTGAGTGCGACTAATTAGTTTCCATCCGGAAAGACGAAAAAAAGAAAATTTTACGAAGTCGCCGAAAAAAAGAGGTGGATAATGTCTGTTGAAATAACGATTGCGGAAATGGCGAGATCGGCAAGAATCGCTTCAAGAGATATGGCAAAATGTCCCACAGCCAGGAAAAACGAGGCACTTCTGAAGGTTGCCGGTGAAATTACAAGGCAGGCTGAATATATAAAGGAAGAGAATAAAAAAGACCTTTCCAGCGCTAAGGAAGCCGGGCTTTCCGGCGCTTTTATCGACAGGCTGGCAATAAAAGATGCAACGATCAAATCGATGGCGGACGGCCTTGCTGAAGTATCCGCGCTCGAGGATCCAGTCGGCTCAATTAGCAGGACATCGATAAGACCGAACGGGATCCAGGTCTCCCGAATGCGCATACCCCTCGGAGTGATAGGAATTATTTACGAATCAAGACCGAATGTAACGGTGGATGCCGCAGCGCTTTGCCTTAAAGCCGGAAATGCAGTCATACTGCGTGGCGGTTCCGAAGCATATCACTCGAACATGGCTTTGTCCGGTATAATCAAAAAAGCCCTTTCTGCGTCCGGCCTTCCGGAAGAAGCGGTTCAGATTGTGCCC
>JAHJRK010000053.1 GCA_018830925.1 Pseudomonadota bacterium | reverse complement strand
TTGGGTCCTTCCTGCCGTTCCTCATAGCGTTCGACAAGCCGCACAAAAAGTTCTTCAAGCGTCTTTGCCGGATCTTCTGAGTGGCCGCCTCCCGCTTCCGACCATTGGAGCGCGCTATCGTCAGGAGGCAACACTTTTCTGACAATCTCAACAATGTTGGCAGGATCGCCATTAAACGGCAGTTCTTCGCGTAACTTATTTCCCATTTCCTCAAAACGCGTTTCGATGTGCCGCATGAGCCCGCGAAAGTACTCGCCGTCTACGTTAAGAAACATCTTGTTCAACCGACCGTATCGCGTGTTGCACTGCGCCCCTATGTACTTGGCTCCCGGCGCATAAAGCGCCACACCGACATTAATGAATTCGCCCGACAGAATGTCGTGGACATAACGGAGTACCACGAATGAATATGTTGTCTTCATACCAGCACCTCCTGTATTTTTTTAAACAATACTTTGCTTTGATTCCGTACTTGGTCAATATACTCCAAGATCCGCACGGTAGCATCTTTAGTTCCTTGCCGCCAACTATCCGGAACAACTTCTGCATACATCTTCAGTTGCCTGTCGCCAACAGCCTCCAACGCTCCCTGCAAGCGCTCCCAAGACAATTCTCTGCCCTTGAGCCCCCGATAGAAGACATGGTCTTTCATAAAACCCACCCCTGTGTTGTCCCATGGATACTGCGCTTGACCTACCGCGTAGAGAAAAGAGAACGCCATCTCATGATCATAAATAACCAGTTCATCACCTTTACGTAAGAGATTGGGTTTGTCATTGCGGCGATCAGGATTTTGAATCATGAGATCGAAGGCAAAAATATCGGCGGCCATCTGCATAAGTGAGGAGGAAATGCTTCTTCCCTGCGGCCATGTATAGCCCGCGCTCAAATATTGAGAGCCGAAATTGGCGCCCTGGCTTTTCCGAAACCGTTCGGCCAGAGCTGCGTCGGAAATCGCCTCGTAGAAATGAGAATCAACATCAACAATGAAAGGCTTGGGAACTATAAGATCTAAGTCATTGGCCAGAAGGGAAGCCAGCAGTTCGCATGTCAGTCCGGTTGTCCCGCTGTCAATCCCCGCACGTAGTTTCACAACGATTTCAAACTTGCCGCCGTTATCATCTTCACAAAGCATGAGACACGGACACGTTCGCCCTGAACGGAGTGCCTTTATAAATGTCACGGCTTTGACTGTGGTAATCATATCAACAATCCGACTTACTCCACCAGCAATCCAAAATCATCAATTTGTTCCCTCGCCCCAAATTTCCGCCAGTTTGGCCTGAATCTTTTCCTCAAAAATCTCCGCCAGCTTCCGGTTCGCCTCCACCAATACCTGCTCGGCCTCTATTTTCGCAACAATCTTGCGCTGGATGGCCAGGGGCGGGACGGGGATTTCCATATTCATAATCAACTCCATATCGGCCCTCGGCATCTGTGTTCCGGTTTTACCACCCATGGCCACTGTGACAGTTTCCTGCCTGAGCAATAACCAGAAAAGATACGTTCTTTGTATTCGATCCGATGGAAGTATGGGAATCAACTCTGTTGTGCATCTTCCTTTAAAGTCTGGCAGAGCGACTTTGTTAAGATATGGTCGCAATTTACTATAGAGTACGTGACTGGAACCGAAAGCAAAAGATGTGCTTACCGCTTTATTTGTTGATGTATTTGAATGGATTCTTCCTGTTCCGCTTTCAATATCTTCTAATCCCAAGTACGGCAGTTGTAGTTCAGATTTCGAGGAAGCGATTCCCCTTTCTTGTCTACATACTTCCCCCAGCTTCACCATCGGCCATTTGGGATCGATTTTGATGGTAGGTTTGTAGTTGGCGATAATCTGGCGGGCGCCTTCTATGATCTTTCGGTAGCCACCCAATTCCGCCACGATCCGCTCCTGCTCTTCCAGCGGCGGGAGGGGGAGTTTAAATGAAAGCAAATCTGACCCTTTTAGGTTGTTTATGTTGACCCCAGCAGTTAACCCTTGGATGAAACCGTCATAAGCGGGCGAGGTGAGCAGATGGAAAACGAAATTCGGAAGAGCTTTAGCTTTGCTGCGAATCGCCCCCATAAACCCGCCGAAGAAATAAGGTATATCTTCAGTAATAAACGCCACTTTACCGAGGTGGTCCTTGCTCCCACTCGCTGTGCAAATAAAAATATCCCCTTTGCGTAGCCTCTTTTCTGCAGGCAATCCAACATCTTCGCGGAGATATTTTATCTTGGCGCGATCTAACGTGTGTGAATCCACGTTTATGTTATTCGCACGGAGCACCGCCACCGCCGTGGACACTGAAGACTCGTCACTTTTTTCGTATGTAACTCCCCTGATAAATTCACAGACTTCACCCAACTTCAC
>JAHJRK010000052.1 GCA_018830925.1 Pseudomonadota bacterium | reverse complement strand
TATTTGAATTTGCCTTCGGGAAACCTTTTTCAGGAAGACTATCGCGGTCATCTGACATAAGAGTCTTTATTTCCGCCAGAATTCCGGAACGAACAGGATTATGACCGTATAGATTTCAAGTCTGCCCAGGAGCATGCAGAAGCTTAACACCCATTTGGCCACAAGGGGAAGATGTGCATAATTGTTTGTCGGACCGACAGATCCCAAGCCGGGGCCGATGTTTCCGATACAGGCAGCGACGGCTGAAAAAGAGGTGATCAGGTCGATTCCCAGGGCTGTCAGCACAAATGAAGACAAAATGAACAGCCCGAGATAAATAATAAAAAATCCCCATATGCCTTTGATGATATCTTCGGTCACCAGTCTTTTTCCGAATTTGAGCTGCGTAATGGCACGGGGATGGATCATGCGAAACAATTCCAGATAGGTGTGCTTTAACAGCAGCATGATGCGCATACATTTCATTCCGCCTCCGGTCGATCCGGCACTGGCCCCTAAAAACATGCAGAAGATCAGAATAAACTGAGGAAGAACCGGCCAGATTTCAAAATCCGCAGTGGCATAACCGGTAGTGGTGATGATAGACGAAACCTGAAACGCGGCATATCGGAATGCCTGACTCAAACTGGGATAGGTCGTTAGATACAACACAAATGTGGTTATCATAATAAAAATCGCAACGATCGATAGAAAAAATCGAAGTTCCGGATCATTGAGCGCGAGCCTGGATTTTCCGAAAAGCATTTGATAGTGAAGCGAAAAATTGATTCCGGCCAGCAGCATGAAAATAGTAATGACAGCATCGATATAGGCGCTGTTGTAATGTGCGATCGATAAATTCTTTGTGGAAAATCCGCCGGTAGCCAGCGTGCCGAACGTATGGCAGATAGAGTCAAAAATATCCATCCCGCCGCATATCAGCAGAATTATCATAGCTAACGTAAAAGCAAGATATATTCTCCAGAGAGCCGATGCCGTGTCACGTATCCGGGGGGTCAGTTTATCCGGTGTTGGTCCGGGCGCCTCTGCCTTATAAAGCTGCATACCGCCCAGTCCGAGAAACGGCAGAATGGCCAATGAGAGAACAATGATTCCCATGCCTCCAAGCCAGTGTGTCAGGCTTCGCCACATGAGAATTCCTTTGGGGACGCTTTCGATATTGGTCAGAACCGATGCACCGGTGGTGCTGAAGCCGGAAATGGATTCAAATACGCAATCGGTAAATGTGTCGAATGTACCGGATAGAAAGAAGGGAAGGGCACCGATCAAGGTAGCGGCAATCCACCCGATAGTGACGATGGCCATAGCATTCCGATGGCTCATATGGGGCTGATTGAAACGCCGAAAAATGAGAAAAATTGGTATTCCCACGCCCAAGGCAATCGACATGGACTGAATCAGAGACCGCGCGCTTCCATCGTCATAATATACAGAGAAAATCAATGGAAACAGCATGGTCAGGCCGATACAAACCGCTATCGCCCCCACGTATCGCATCACATAATGCCATTGCATTCAGATATACTCCAGTTTGACCATCAATTCACGTTCGACTCTCGGAATATTCTGCCTGGTTGATAAAATCACGACACGGTCATTTGGTTGAATCACAGTGTTGCCGTCAGGAATGATACTGGTTTTTCCATGAGTGACCGCAAGGACAATTGCTCCGGTGGGGAAATGCAAATCTTTCAGGGGGGTCCCGACGATACCGGAGGTTTCCAGTGCAACCGCTTCCAGGACTTCAGCATCTTCGCCCTTGAGTGAAATCGATGACAGAATTTTCCCGCGCCGGACATGCTGAACAATGCTGTTAATCGCTGAAAGCCTTGGACTGATGATATTCCCCAACCCGATATCGCTGATAATTGGCATATAGGCGAATTTATTGATTCGCGTCATGGTTCTTTTGGCGCCCATGTTTTTAACCAGAAGCGATGTCAGAAAATTGGCCTCCTCATTTCCGGTCAAAGAAATGACCATGTCCATATCCTTGATATTTTCTTCCTCTAAAAGGGTTTTATCCGTTCCATCACCGTGAAGAACTATTGCGCTGTTCAGTCTCTCCGCAAGAAACTGACACCGCTCCCGGTTGGCCTCGATGATTCGAAGATGGTAGGACTTCTTTTCAATCTCCTCGGCAATTTTCATACCTATATTACCGCAGCCGACAATCAGGATATTATGAACCGGTTCGGTTCGACTGCCAAACATTTTCAGAACCGCCTTCAATTCCGCTGTTTCACACACGAAATAGACCAGGTCGTAGGCCTTGACTATATCGTTGCCGAAAGGGATGATGAGGCGGTCGTTTCGAAATATCGCTGCAACAATAAAGCGTAGGCCACCAATTTTTTTCCGCAGTTCAAGCAGTCGAATGCCGATTACCGGGCTGTCTTTTTCGATTCGAAAACCAATAAGCTTGATGTTGCCCTCGGCGAAATCACTTATATGTTCAGCCCCGGGAACAGCCAGTGAATGCATGACGGTTTTAATCAGCTCATTTTCCGGATTGATGATGGTGTCGATATTCAGCATTCGAGGCGTCAATTCGGGTTTGAAGTTAAAATAATCTTCATCACGAATTCGCGCAAGTTTCACAATTCCCAGACTTATGGATTCAGCGAACAAACAGGCGACTATATTCGTTTCATCGCTGTCGGTTACCGCCAGAAGCATTTCCGCACTGGCAACGCCGGCTTCTTCCAGAATACGCGGACTGCTGCCCGAACCACAGATGGTCTGAACATCCAGCAGGTCAACAAAGCGTTTTAAAGCTTCCGGTTGTTTATCGATTACCACAACCTCTTTGTTTTCGATAGTCAGCCTCTGGGCCGTATGAAATCCGACTTCACCGGCACCTACGATAATGATTTTCAAATGGGCCTCCTCTTAAACAACGGTTTATACTTCATTACCGTTACCACACGATGAAACTATAATCCAGTTAAAATGAAGGGTGGGTGCGCGTCTTTACCGGGGGGCTATTTGCGGAAGTTCGTGCAGAGTTGTCTTCCAGGAGGCCTGATTGTGCCGAAGCTATTATACGGAAGCTATGCGCGTCCCGCGCGAAAGACTCCTACGCCCTTCACCTGACTTAATTGCTTGACATAATGGAGATAAATTGTCTAATAAGAGACTCGTATGGTGAAAATATAAATTGTGGCTTCGGTCTTTTTTCGTGTTCATCAAAAATAATGGATGTTCTTCAAAGCACCCGAACCGTAGAGCAGCAACAAATATCATGTCACCAGAGCTAAAGGAATCACATATTCTTCAAAAGAAGCTGCCACTTAAAGAGAGATTGTCATATTCTCATATGCCGATCCGTGTTAAACTTGCCGTCGGCATCACACTTATCATCCTGCTGACCATAATAATTTTAAGCTACATTATTCTGACAAAACAGAAGGAGAGCCTTTATCAGCATACAGTAAAAATGGGCAAGACCAGTCTTAACTATTTCGTTAACAACGCACGTCACCCGTTGGTAAAAGAAAGCATCCTTGAGTTGAATACCCTGATAAATGAGGCTGCCTCAGTAGAAGGAATTCTCTATGCACTCATAGTAGACCGGAAGGGTGTCATAAAGGCGCATACCGATATTACCATGGTCGGCAAACCTTACAAGTTGCTTGAAAAAACAGATCATTTAAATACAGAGGGTGACGTAACGTATTTCAATTACACCAATGGCGCAGGTTCGAAAGTCCTTAATTTATCGCGGCCCGTAGCTTTCAAAAAAGTGGAACTCGGCGTGGTGCATGTAGGCATATCGCTGGATTTTATTGAAAAGCAGATGCGCAAAGAGAGCGTGTTTATTATAGTACTGAGTTTGTTTATGGTCGTGCTCGGAATTGCGAGCGCAGTTTTGATAGGAGTTCAATTCGCCCGCCCGATATCTAAACTGGTTATGGCGACAAAGGAAGTTGGTAAGGGCAATTTACAATACCGGCTTGAGATGACAAGTAGAGATGAATTTGGCGACCTTTCAAACGCGTTTAATTATATGACACAGGAACTATGGAAGAATTCGATCATGCAGAAATCCTTTGGCCGATATGTCTCTCCGGAAGTAGTTGATATGATTATGGCTCATCCGGAAGAATCATGGCTGAAAGGCCAGCGCAGTGAGGCAACGATACTATTCTCTGATATAAGGGGTTTCACCGCCTATTCAGAGAGCAGGGAACCTGAAGAGGTGGTTGAAGCATTAAACGAATACTTCAGGATCGCCACCGAATTCATTCTGGAATACGGAGGATATGTTGATAAATTTATTGGTGATGCGGTCATGGGTGTTTTTGGAGTTCCGATTTTCCGGGCGGATCATGCCGAAAGAGCGGTGAGAGCAGCCACAGCAATGCAGGAGAAATTTAATACAGCCGGAAAGACCGGAAATCAATTTTTGACGGAAATAGGCATAGGAATAAATTCCGGTATTATAGTTTCCGGCAATCTGGGTTCAGACATTAAAATGGAATACACAGTAATAGGAGACAGCGTTAACGTAGCATCACGGTTAAAAAGTGTGGCCGGCCCTGGAGAAATCGTCATAAGCAGAAGTGTCTATGAATTGACCCGGACGATAGTTACCGTTGAACCCATCGCGCCGCAGAAATTAAAAGGAATATCTGAACTGGTCGAGTCCTTTAAGGTGACTGGCATATCGGGCCTGCCGGAGAAGCTGTAGCACAGGGGGTTGCTGTGAAAAAGAGAGATAAAATGCGAATTTGCGGCAGTTATTGTCTTTGCATGCTTATCATGATTATCGCCTTGATTTCAGGCTGTGCTACATCCGCAGTGCATGTGAGCCGTTCATTTGAGCCGTCTGATGCAAAAGAAAGGGAATTCCCTGGATTTACGGCTGTTATCGCCAAAAAAGGCGACACACTTTCTTCCCTTGCAGGGCAATATCTTAAAGATCCAAGCATGGAGTGGCTTATCGCCGATTTCAATGGCATCAGCAGCGTGAATCCCGGAATGGAGATTATCATACCCATGAAACCTTATGAAATGGGAGGATTGACATACAGAGGATATCAAACAGTTCCTGTACTCTCATACCATAATTTTTCACTCGATAAGACCGACAAAATGACCGTAAGCAAGAGATCCTTTGAAGAGCAGATGCAGTTATTAAAGGACAGAGGGTATCGTGTTATTTCCCTGGATCAGTTGTTCGACTTTTTCGATTTCAAGAAACAGATTCCATCAAAATCGGTTGTTATAACGATTGACGACGGCTGGAAATCGGCCTATGAAATTGCGTTCCCTGTTTTGAAAAAGTATGGTTATCCTGTGACACTTTTTGTATATACGGATCTGATCAACAGCACCAGAAAAACTATGACTTGGGAACAGGTAAAAGAGCTGTCCGACAACGGGATTGACATCCAGTGCCACACCATAACCCATCGTGACCTTGCAGGTGCCCAGGAGAAGGAATCCTTTAAAGATTACTTCGATGCGGTCGAAAAAGAAATTGTACAGTCGTCAAATATCATTAAAAAGAATACCGGCAGAGATTGCAGATATCTGGCTTATCCCTACGGGGGTTCAAGCAACATGGTTGTTGCAATTCTTAAAAGAAGGACCGGTTTCCGCGGTGCATTTACCGTAAGACGGGGCAGCAGCCCTTTTTTCATAAACAATTACATGGTCAACCGCTCCATGATCTATGGAGAGTATGATCTGAAAAAATTTGAAAAGGTATTAACAGTGTTCGATGACGGGGCGATTAAATGAAAGGGTTATTTGCGAACATGCCAGGCGTATTGTCTCTGGCAGCTTTTTCATTGATAATTTTTGGCACCGGATGCGCGTCAGTTACCAAATTAAATGCCATTTTTCAGGAGGATGACCGATTCAAAGAACTTGTCAGCCGGCAAGCGGAAAAGGCCGCTGAG
>JAHJRK010000051.1 GCA_018830925.1 Pseudomonadota bacterium | reverse complement strand
GTAATTGTATTGTCTTCTGTACCTCCTGTCAGCAGGGATGCTCTTACCCATCACCTTGCTGTCCCAAAGCTTTATCTTAATCATGGTGGAATGTATGAAATCCCTTCGGTGATATTCTCCTATTATCCCATGAATCTTGAATTGTTATATCTTATTCCTCTTTATTTCGGGAATGATATTGTTCCAAAATATATCCATTTTTTTTTCGCATTACTGACAGCCTTTCTTCTTTATGGATATTTAAAGAAGCGTACAAACATTGTTTTTGCCCTTTTTGGGGCTCTCTTCTTTTTGTCTATACCGGTGATTGTGAAGCTTTCAATTACTGTTTATGTGGATCTGGGGCTTATCTTCTTTTCAACAGGCTCCATCATTTGCCTGTTCAAATGGATCGAATCCGGGTTCAAACTCAGGCATCTTGTAGCTTCCGCTTTTTTTTGCGGACTTGCCGTCGGGACTAAATATAATGCGCTGATTGTTTTTTTCCTCTTATCCATGTTCGTAATGTTTGCCTATTCCAGGGTTTTCCGGAATCGAGTAAAACAGCCTGATTCAATGCGGAAAAGCAGTCTCGTTTCCATTAAAGCGCTCTCTTATGCCTCGGTATATATTATTATTGTCCTTTTAGTTTTTTCTCCGTGGATGATAAGAAATTATGTATGGACTAAAAATCCGGTATATCCTCTTTATCAGGGTTTTTTTAACAGGATTAATGCCGGGCCGGTATCTTTCGAGCAGGATAAGTTTGATGATTCAATAATGAATTCAAAAAAAGATAACAAGGGCAGGGAGTGGAGTCATTTTGCTGTAAGACGGATAATATACAATGAGCCCTGGTTGCGGATTGCCCTTATTCCTGTAAGAATTTTTTTCGAAGGAGAGGACGGAAATCCAAAATATTTTGACGGTAAACTTTCCCCCTTTCTTTTTGTTCTGCCTATTTTCGCCTTTTTTCGCATAAAACAGGATAACTCTGTAATAAGGCTGGAAAAGGAAATTTTACTCTCATTTTCAATTTTGTTTATCCTCTTTGCGTTTGCAAAAACCGACATGAGAATAAGGTATATTGCGCCTGTGATTCCTCCGCTTGTGATACTTTCGGTCATGGGACTGCATAATATTTTTTCATTGTTGAGTGCCCGTTTTCCTGTTTCATCAGGCAGGATGTTATCATTTGTCCTGTTTTTTTTATTTACAATAGTAATTTCAACTAACGCCGGATATGTTGTTGAGCAATTCAGATATGTAAATCCTATAGGGTATTTAAGCGGAAAAGTCAGTAGGGACGAATACATTGAAAAATACCGCCCTGAGTATGCGGCCATTAAATACTCAAACAAGAATCTTTCTGAAGACGCAAAGATTCTATGCTTTTTTCTTGGTAACCGCCGCTATTATAGCGACAGGGAGATGCTTTTTGATGAGACTATTCTGATGAATTCTCTCAGGAGGTCTGATAAGCCTGATATAATTGTATCTGATATGAAGAAAAAGGGAATAACGCATCTTATCATATGGTATGATATGTTTGACAAGTGGGTTGTCAATAATTTCAGTGAGAATGAAAAGATATTGATAGATAAATTTTTCAGAGAAGATACGGCGCTTCTTTTTTACAAAGGAGGATACGGCCTGTTTAAATTAGAGGGATAGGCTCAGGGTTTTAGCCAATATTTTTTAGTAATCGCAACAATTATGTATCCGGGATAAAAATATGCAAAGCAATTTTGATATTGCTGAAATAACTTACAGGCGGAAACGTATTGAAAACTGGGACAGAGTTTCAATATGGAAGGAAGAGAAACCGGGAGTTGGTAAGTATTACCATGATCTTCTTAAGCATTACTACCGGTTTGTCATACCTCCCGGACTGAAGGTTCTTGAACTCGGATGCGGCCACGGAGATTTGCTCTCTTCAGTTGAGCCGGCATTTGGAGTAGGTGTCGATTTTTCCCATGAGATGATAAGACGCGCTTCCGGGAAACATAAGAATCTTTTTTTCCTGTGTGCCGATGCTTATGAGGTTGCTCTCAAGACTAAATTTGATGTGATAATTCTGTCCGATCTTGTCAATGATTTGTGGGATGTTCAGTGTACATTTGAAAATATTCAGAAACTCTCCCATCCCGGAACCCGGATTGTAATCAATTATTTTAATAACCTCTGGCGAATTCCTCTCGGTATTGTAAAAAGACTGGGACTCGGCCACCTGGTTCTTGAACAGAACTGGCTGTCTCCGGATGATATTTTGAACCTGCTTAAATTATCCGGTTTCGAAATTATAAAACATGGCAGTCATATAATTCTTCCTCTCTATTTTCCGTTTATTTCGAATCTCGCAAACCGATATGCTGTGCGCTTTTTTCCTTTCAGCTGGTTTGCACTTACAAATATGGTTGTAGCAAGGCCCGAACCTCTTTCAAATAATGGTGACCCTTCGTCTGTTTCAGTAATCATACCGGCGCGTAATGAAGCGGGAAATATTGAAGGAATAATAAAAAGGATACCGCATTTAGGAAAAGAAACGGAAATCATTTTTGTTGAAGGGCATTCAAGTGATGGGACATATGAGATTGCCGAAAGCATGATCAAAAAATATCCTGACAAAAATATAAAAGTCTACCGGCAGAAGAAAATGGGAAAAGGCGATGCCGTTCGTCTCGGTTTTGAAAAAGCATGCTGCGATATACTCATGATCCTTGATGCCGATATGACCGTTCCTCCGGAAGTATTGCCCCGTTTTTATGAAGCGATTATTTCCGGGAAAGGTGAATTTATTAACGGAGTGCGCCTTGTCTATCCGATGGAAGATGAAGCTATGAGATTTTTGAATATTGCCGGCAATAAATTTTTCAGTCTGGCATTCTCCTGGCTCCTCGATCAGCCGGTAAAAGATACACTCTGCGGGACCAAAGTTCTGTTTAAGAAAGACTACGAACTGATATCAAAGAACAGAGGATATTTTGGAAATTTTGATCCTTTCGGCGATTTTGATCTTTTGTTCGGCGCGGCAAAACTCAATCTTAAGATTGCGGAGCTTCCTTTGCGGTACAGGTCCAGAACCTATGGAGAAACAAACATTGACCGGTGGCGCCACGGATGGATTCTTCTTAAGATGGTCATTTTTGCCGCCAGAAGAATCAAATTTATATGACCAGCATGTTAATAAAACTCATCAAATCATGTTTGACTCATCCCTGTGTCCGTGGGGTTGATATCGATTCATCCGAAGCTGCCGCGCTGAGGCTCCGGATAATCAAAGAGAAGGTTTTTTTAAGAAGATTATATGAAGAATTCTATAAGATGATTATACGGGCATTACCTGCCGATCGCACGGAGCCTTTTCTTGAAATAGGATCGGGGGGAGGATTTTTAAAAGAATATCTGCCAAATTTAATAACTTCGGAAATTCTGAAAATATCTTCAGTTGATGCTGTTCTTGACGCAACCCATATTCCTTTTAAGGAAAATGCTCTTGGCGGAATTGCCATGGTCAATGTGTTTCATCATATTCCGCATACCGATTCTTTTTTCAGACAGGCCTCTTTCTGTGTCAGAGAAAGGGGTGTTATAGTCATGATTGAGCCGTGGATAACGAGTTGGTCAGAAATTATATACAGGCATCTGCACCATGAACCTTTCGACAAAAACATAGAGAAATGGGACCTTCCTAAAGGAGGCCCTCTGTCACATGCAAATTCGGCTCTTCCATGGATTGTTTTCGAACGTGACAGAGCAATATTCGAAGAAAAATATCCCGATTGGGAAATCAGAAAAATCAGTTTGCATACGCCGTTTTGCTACCTTTTATCGGGTGGAGTATCTATGCGCAGCTTAATGCCCGGTTTTCTTTTTCCATTGTGCCGGGGATTGGAAATGATTATGCAAAAAAGGATCAGCTCATGGGCGATGTTTGCATTAATTGTTCTTGAAAGAAGAAAATGATAAAAATATCCGAAAATAATAATAACTGTCAAAAGGCTTGTTCGGCTAAGTATAGAATTTTAATCGGTATCGTTCTTTTTATAATAACTTTTGCAGTTTATCGGCAGGTCATAAACCATGAATTTATAACTTTTGATGACAACATTTATGTAACCGACAATTCTATCGTAAAAAAAGGAATCAGTCTTAGCGGTGTTTTGTGGGCCTTTAAATTTACGGACGGAAAAAGTCAGGTATACTGGCATCCTGTGACATGGTTGTCTCACATGCTCGATTATCAGCTGTTTGATTTAAATGCCGGTATGCATCATCTGACAAGCCTTCTTTTACATGCGGCAAACAGCATTCTGCTGTTTTATATTTTGTCCACCGTTACAGGCGATCTATGGCGAAGCGCTTTTGTTGCAGCTCTTTTTGCTTTACATCCGGTGAATGTGGATTCGGTTGCATGGATTGCGGAAAGAAAGAACGTTTTGAGTACATTTTTCTGGATGCTCACGATGCTTTCTTATGTTTATTATACTAGGCATCCGGATATTATAAAGTATTTTGTTACAATATTATTTTTCGTTTTTGGCCTTCTTTCAAAGCCCATGCTTGTGACTCTTCCTTTCGCGCTTTTTCTTTTTGACTATTGGCCTCTTGAAAGATTTGAACTCGGACATCCCGGATTGCAGAAGAGGTTGATTTTCAATATTATATTGGAGAAAACCCCCTTTTTTATCTTATCTTTTGTTTCAGTTTATCTTTCATCGGTTTCTTTGAGGAGAATAGGTAATCTTACATCGGTCAACCTTGTACCCATGAACCTTCGTCTTGAAAACGCGATAGTTTCCTATCCAGCTTACATAGGCAAGATGATCTGCCCATCAGACCTTTCGGTTTATTATCCTTTTCCTGCAAGCATAGCCGTCTGGAAGATTGTTGCCTCTCTGATTTTGCTTGTATCGGTTACCATTTATGTTCTGTTTAAGATGAGTCGTTTTCGCTTTCTTGGTACAGGGTGGTTCTGGTTTATCGGAACACTTGTACCTGTTTCCGGAATTGTTCAGGGCGGGCTTTGGCCTATGATGGCCGACCGCTGGGCATATATTCCATATATAGGTTTATTTGTCATAATTTCATGGGGGGGGTATGAATTATTAAGCAAATATCATCTTAACAATTATTTGGCCGCTGCAATATCTATTACAATTCTTTTTGCTCTTTCGACCGCAACAAATATTCAGCTTAAATACTGGCAAGACAGTAAATCTCTCTATAAGCACGCTCTTGAAGTGGGGCCTGTAAATCCTGTTATGTTAAACAATATGGGAAATGTTCTGGTAAAAGAAAGCAAATATTCAGAAGCTGTCAGTTATTATAAAGAAGCTCTAATATTGAAGCCTGATTACGCGAAGGCACATAACAATCTTGCAACAGCATTTTATAAACTGGGCAGAATTGATGACTCAATACGGTATTATTCCGAAGCGTTAAGGTACGGGCCAAACATTTATAAGATACATAATAATTTTGGATGCGTCCTGTTTGAACTCGGAAAAGGCAAAGAGGCAATGTTTCATTTTATTGAAGCGCTCAGAATCAATCCTGACTACGACGAAGCTCATTACAACCTCGGTCTTTTACTGTATAGGCAAGGCAGAATCGAGCAGGCTGTTTCTCATTATGCAAGATCGGTCAGTTTAAACCCTTTTTATGCAGAAGCCCATAATAACCTTGGGCTTGCGTACAATAAACTCGGAAGAACAGGATATGCCGTTAAGCATTATAATGAGGCCTTAAGACTTGATCCAAATATGCCTGAAGCGCATGTGAACCTTGGAGAAATGCTTTTTTATGCCGGTGATTATGATAAAGCACTGTCTCATTTGAGGAGAGCGGCGGAAATAAAACCGGAAGATGATAGTGCCATGGAAAAAATAAAAACGGTGTTGGAAAAAAATGAAAAGTTTCAAAAGGAAGAAAAAAGCATACTTATAAAAATTGCCGGCAAACCGGGCGATTTTACGCTTTATGTTAATCTTGGCGATTTATATGTAAAGTATAAGCGATTCGATTCTGCCGAAGAGCATTATAAGAGAGCAGTTATGATAAGTCCGGATAATCATGAAGGCATAATAAAACTTGCAAAAATATATGCGATGAAGGGCAATTTCAGCAAGGCTATTTCTGAAGCAGAGAGAGCAATCAAATTGAACCCCGGTTATGCCTACGGGTACTATTTCATCGCTTCCGTTTATTCTTTATTGGATGATAAGGAAAGATCACAGGAATGGCTTAAAAAAGCCGTTGCTAATGGTTTTAATAACTGGGACTTTATGCGGTCAGATAAGAATCTTTATAATATCCGGAACACCTCTTACTACATGGATCTTGCGGTAAAAAAATAAATTCTAAAAAGTTTATTCCGATAAGATAGAATGATGCTGAAAGACGGCAAGCATAAATTGTTTACTGGAAAAGGCAGAGACATAGCTGTATGCCTTTTCATTGCCATAATCACCCTGTTTCTATACGGAAGGATTATAACTTATGATTTCGTCAATTTCGACGACAATCTTTATGTTACCGCAAACAAAACCGTTCAGTCAGGGATAACCTTAAAAAATTTAATATGGGCATTCAGCTTTAATGAGGTAGCTTACTGGCATCCCCTATCTCTGATTTCTCACATGATAGATTGCCGGATATTCGGTTTAAATCCCGGCATGCATCATTTAATCAATCTGTTCCTTCATATAGTAAGCAGTATTCTTTTGTTTTTTATTTTAAAACAGGCAACAGGAGCACTATGGAGGAGCGCCATAGTTGCTTCGTTGTTTGCCATCCACCCGATCAATGTTGAATCTGTGGCATGGATTGCCGAAAGAAAGAATGTTTTAAGCACCCTTTTCTGGATGCTTACAATGTTTGCATATATTTACTATACTAAAAGACCGGCTCTTTACAGATATCTGACGGTAATGTTTTTCTTTATCCTCGGCCTTCTTTCAAAACCGATGCTC
>JAHJRK010000399.1 GCA_018830925.1 Pseudomonadota bacterium | reverse complement strand
CTCTCCCAATCATGCATAGGTTCATCCTCCGATTTGCTCTTTCGAGACTTTCCCGGAGGGTGAGCCTATATCATTTTACGCCGGATCGGTAGAACCTCTCCGGGTCCTCCACCAGAGGTGGAGGGTTTAGATCAAAACTAATTTTAAAAATCTTCGTGTGCTTCAATCCCATCACTCCCGTAAAACAAAAGCTCAGTTCTATTTCAGGTGTTCTTTTTGTATCCGCGCGATTTCTTTTCGTGCTTCAACAGCTAACTGACTTCCAGGTGCTATATCGACAACTTTTCTGTAAAATAGTAGTGCCTTATTATATTCTTTTAAAATCGCATAAGTTCCGGCAAGGTCGGAGAAAAGTTCGGGAAAGCCGGGAGAATATTTTACAGCCTTTTCAAAAAAGCTAACCGCATCACGGGGGTTTCCAATTGCAAGATAAGTAAGTCCTAATCCGCGTAACGCAACAGGGAAATTGGGGTCAATCTTTAATGCTTCCTTGTAAAACCGTTCAGCTAAAACAAATTCTTTTTTATTGTAATATGCCCATCCAAGATTAGATAATGGATAGTGAGGGGTTGCATAAAGAAGATCTCCGGTGACTTCTTTAAAACAAATGATTGCCGAATCCCAGTTTTCCATTGCCAGATATGCCGTTCCGAGATTGTTTCTGGCAGGAGCATAATCAGGTTTAAGAGCAACCGCTATTTTAAAGTGCTCGACCGCCAGAAGAAGCTGATCTTTTGCCATGTAAACAAGACCGAGATCATTATGAAGATGAGGATCCTTGGTATAGGTTCTTTCAGCTTTCAGAAGTTCATTAAGAGCTGCGGTGTAATCATTTTGATTCATGTAGGCTTCTCCAACAAGCCTTCCTGCTTCTCCCTGTTTTTTTAATAATTCAATGTCTGCGCATGAAGCGAGGCCAACTATTAAAAAAACAAATCCGGTATAACAAAGCCATTTTTTATTCATCTTTTTTCCTCTAAGCCACCATATGTTCATCTTTTTTTGTAATCACTCCGCCACAGATCTACGCTGATCATCACTGATATTTTTTCTTTTATTATCATATACAACCCTTTTGAATTCTGGTTTTCTGCCAAAATTCAATAATAAGCCAACTTCAATATCTGTTATTCTTTGTACTTAAATCTATCTGTATTTATCTGTGTGAATCTGTGGCTGAATAGCTATCTTTTTTTAAGATCAAGCAGACCGGCTATTTCATCTGAAACACGTTTTACAAATATATTAAATTCGTTTCCGGCTAATGGTTTTCCGGGAGCCGGAACCTTATCCAGACCTTCCGGGTGTATTAAAATCGGAGAATTTATCAGCGACATGTCCGGCAAGACCTCATAGCCGGAAGGAAACGTATTTTCAAAATACATCTCCTGGAATCCTGAAAATTTAAGGGCATGGGCTGTTGAATTCAATACGGCGGTTTCTTTTGAAGAAACCAAACCGGATGTAATCGCAATGGCAAGTCCGGCGAGACATTCACCTCCATGCGTACATGCGATATGCCCATTGTGGTTTGCGGTAATCTGCCAGTCCATGATGGACTGTTCTTTTACCTCCACGAAAAAGACAATTTCCTTACCTGCAAGGCCGTTGTAAGTTTCAACAAGATGGATTACTCTTGGCATTGAAACCGGGTTGCCTATCATTGCAGCCTGAGCGACACTCGGCTTAACATTTACAGGAATGAATTTGCGCTTTTTGGCATCAGGTTGATTGTAGTAATTGAACACCGGGTTGGCATGTTCTGATTGAACGCCGATAATTTTCGGTAAAACATCTATAATGCCTGTCTCGTAAAATTTTATGAATCCGTTTAATACCGCCGTGATGTTTCCTGCGTTTCCGATAGGGACAAATATAGCTTTGTTACTCATATCATACTCGAAATCCTGAGCAATCTCATACGAATAAGATTCCTGCCCGAGAATTCGCCATGCATTCTTTGAATTCAGGAGAGCAACGTTATATTTTTCGGATAAATTTTCTACTATCTTCATACAGTCGTCAAAAACGCCGGGGATTTCGAAAACCGAAGCACCGCTCCCCAAAGGCTGGGAAAGCTGCTGCGGAGTCACTTTCTTGTGTGGAAGAAGAACCGCCGATTTTATACCTGGTTGAAGATAAGAGGCGTATAAAGCAGCTGATGCCGAAGTATCGCCTGTGGAAGCGCAGATAGCAAGGACATCCGAAACAAGGTTTTCTTTCACAAGATAATTGATATAGCTTAATGCGCTGGCCATACCCCTGTCTTTGAAGGAAGCGCTCGGATTCTGACCGTCATTTTTAAAGAAAAATCTCAGGCCGACCTTTTCCTGCAGGAACGAATTGGCCTCAATAAGGGGCGTGTGTCCTTCACCAAGGTATATCACGGAAGAAAGGGGTATAACCGGCCCGATAAATTCATGGTAGAGATATATGCCTTTTAATGCCGGAATTTTGATCATTCTGCGGTAGTCGAATATGCGTTTCCATTTATCCCCCGGGATTCTTTTTAACAGGTCAAAATTCAAATCATGAAGCAAGAGAACACTCATGCAATCAGGGCATGTATATAACAGTTTTTCTATCCCGTATTCCCTGCCGCACCCTAAACATCTATATACAAGATTTCCTTTATGCTCCGGTAATATGAAAGGCCGGATCTCATCTGGAAAATCTTCCGGCTTCATAATGATATCCTTTCCAGACCACCCATGTAGGGTTTTAATATCTCGGGAATAATAACAGAACCGTCCTCCTGCTGGCAGTTTTCAAGTATGGCCGCAAAGGTCCTGCCCACAGCCAGCCCTGATCCGTTTAATGTATGAACGAACTCAGATCCTTTTTTCCCTTTTCTTTTGAATCGGATGTTTCCGCGCCGTGCTTGGAAATTTTCGAAATTGCTGCACGATGATATTTCCCTGTAAATGCCCTGAGAAGGCATCCATACTTCAATATCGTAAGTTTTTGCGGCAGAGAAGCCAAGATCTCCGGCGCAAAGAGATACAACCCGGTATGGAAGCCCGAGACGTTTTAAAATAGTCTCAGCATCGTTTAACAGTTTTTCAAGTTCATTATAAGAAGTTTCCGGTTTTGAAAATTTGACAAGTTCCACCTTGTTAAACTGGTGTTGCCTTATTAAGCCTTTTGTGTCTTTTCCATAAGAGCCAGCTTCAGAGCGAAAGCATGGAGTATAGGCAGTGTATAAAATCGGCAGAAGGCTTTCATCCAGTATCTCATTCTGATGAATATTTGTTACAGGTACTTCAGCTGTTGGAATCAGATAATAATCCCACCCCTCAAGCTTGAAGAGATCTTCAGCAAATTTAGGCAATTGTCCAGTACATATCATGCTTTGTTTGTTGACGATAAACGGAGGTAGTATTTCTGTATAACCATGCTGAGTCGTATGCGTTTCAAGCATAAAATTAATCAATGCTCTTTCAAGTCTTGCACCGGCTCCAATGTAAAGAGGAAAGCGGGCTCCGGTTATCTTCGATGCCCTTTCAAAGTCAAGCACTTTAAGCTCTTCGCCAATTTCCCAGTGGGGTTTCGGTTCGAAGTTAAATTCAGGCGGTTTCCCAACGGTTCTTATAATCTGATTGTCCGAACCGTCTTTTCCTTCAGGAACAGAAGAATGAGGAATATTGGGAATTTCAAGAAGAATTCTGTTTATTTTTTCTTCATTTTCCGAAAGATCCGAATCAAGAATTTTAATTGTTGTCGAGACCTCGCGCATTTCAAGAACAAGGTCATTTGCATCCTCACCTTTTCTTTTCATAGATGCTATTTTATCCGATACGACATTGCGGTGATGTCTCAATTCCTCAATTTTTGATAGAATTGCCCTTGCTTTAGAGTCATAAATTTTAAAACCTTCAATATCAGCGCTTTTGCAACGGTTTAAAATTGATTTTTGTACCATGTCCAAATTTTGTCTTACAAACTTTATTTCGAGCATAAGAAATCCTGTTATTTTTTATCTCTTCCGGAATTAAGACGACTTCTCGGCATTATTTAAGAACATATCAATTAATATCAAGCCAGTTTGCTTATAACCATGTACCATCTTTTTAGTCAATGATTTTTATAAGTTGACATTTGTCAACGATTAAGTTAATAAGATTGCAAATTCCACTATCTCAGGAGATCATATATGGAAGAGATTCGGGGAAAAAAAGTTGAAATACGCAATAATATATCAAAAATATTCAGCAAACTTTCGGCTAATAATATATCTGAGAAAACACTGGGAATAGAAAAAAGGCTTTTTGAATTTGCCAATTTTGTTGAGGCGAAAACATATTTGCTGTATATTAATTCTGCGTGTGAGGTTGTTACCGAAAACATTGTAAAAAAATGTTTTGATAACAATAAAGTTGTCGTTCTTCCTGCCTTTAATGTGCAAAAAAATGAAACGATCTTGATGAAGGTTGACAATTTTAAAACTGATATGAAGTATGGTGAAAAAGGGATTCCGGAACCCGATGCCGCTAAATGTAAAATTATTCCTTTGGAATTTATTGAGATAGCAATTATTCCAGGAATCGCTTTTGATGAAAAAGGTGGGAGAATAGGCTCCGGTGACGGGTCTTATGACAGGTTAATTCCAAAACTCCCTGTTACTACCAGAAAAGTTGCCCTTGCATATGAAAGTCAGATTGTTCAGTATATACCGATGGAATCCCATGATAAATATGTGGATATTATCATTACCGAAGACAGGATAATATACAAGATTTGACCTCCTTATAGAATATCAAATCTAAGGTTGCAGTATTTTTTCAAGTTTCTGAAGATTTGCATCTTCCCCAACAGCAATAACCGTATCTCCGGCCTGAATTTTAGTCTCAAAGGAAGGATTGAAAAGCATATTTCCATCCTGCTTTTTTATCGCTATGATAATAAGATTATACTTTTGCCTGATTCCGGAATCTTTTAACATGATGTTTATAATGCCTGAAGAAGAGCTGACAGGAATTTCTTCCATTTTTATGTCTTTACGCTGCTCGGCAAAGGCAAGATCCAAAAAGCTTGTGACTGTTGGACGCAGAATTCTCTGAGCCATGCTGATTGCGCCAATATCATACGGCGATACAACATTATTGGCTCCTGCGGCAAGAAGTTTGGATTTCGATTCATTCCGGCTTGCCCTAGCCGTTATAAACAGATGGGGATTGAGTTGTCTCGCGCTGAGAACAAGAAAAACATTGTCTGCATCTGTAGCAAGCACGGCGACAAGTCCCTTGGCTGTTTTTATACCTGCTTTTATCAGGTTCTCTTCATCTCCCGCATCTGAGGGCAGATATAAAACCCCGTCTTCTTCCATGACCGGGATAAGATCCTTGTTGTTTTCTATAACAATAAGATCAAAATCTTTCTTGATCATTAGGTTTTTACACAGCATTTTTCCGATTCGCCCGTACCCGCAAACAATATAATGGTTTTTTAGCCTGCCGATTTTTTTATCCAAATTCCTCCTCCCCAGAATATCTCTAATTCTTCCTTCTACCATGAATTGAACCATGGCGCCTGCAATATATAAACAAAAACCAACCCCGAAAAAAACTAGCAGCATTGTAAAGATACGACCAGCCCTGCTTACTGAATGAACTTCACCGTATCCAACGGTTGTGAGAGTTATGATGGTCATGTACATGGAATCAAGAAGATCCCATCCCTCGATCATCATATACCCCGTAGTCCCTATAATACTTACTAAAAGTGTCAGCAGGAGTGACAATACAAGATGTTTTGTGCTGTCCATGGATATTCCGCAAAATATTTAAGATCAGGCCGATTTTTCAGAAACAGTTCAACATTTATCTTTTTGTATCCTATAAGATAAACTGGTAAAACTTTCAAGACTTGAATTCTTGACGCCGGATAATTCATTTGGTAGGAAACCAAGTATGAATGAAACCGCATTGAAATATGAGCGAATGCGCGAAGAAATGGTGAGAACCCAGATAGAAGTCCGCGGTATAACCGACCCCAAAGTAATTTTTGCTATGCAAAAAGTTCCGCGGCACTTTTTTGTGAGTGATGCTTTGATGGATCAGGCTTACGGCGATTTCCCCCTTCCTATCGGCGAACAGCAAACTATATCACAGCCTTATATAGTCGCTGAAATGACTCAAGCCCTCAATCTGAATAAAGAGGACAGGGTCCTTGAAATTGGTACAGGGTCCGGTTATCAGGCTGCGATTCTTGCTGAAATAGCTTTTCGTGTTTATACAACTGAAAGGATTCATTCTCTTTATGTAAAGACCCGTAATCTTTTTGACAGGCTACATTACCATAATATTGTTACAAAATATTCCGACGGAACGCTCGGATGGGAGTCTGAAAGTCCTTTTGATGCAATAATAGTTACGGCCGGTGCGCCTGATATTCCAAAGGTTCTAGTGAGTCAGCTTGCGATGGGTGGACGATTGATAATTCCTGTCGGAAATCAATATACTCAGGATCTGATCAGGCTTTACAGGGATGAACGGGGTATTCATAAGACAAATCTTGGCGGATGCAGGTTTGTCAAGCTTGTCGGTGAACATGGATGGAAGGAAGAATAACCGGGTGTTTTGCAACGATCTCAAGTTGTTTCCTTTTCTTGGCCTAGCATTTCGAATATCCACAGGAGTGGCAAACGATGCAGCCTTCCTGATGAGTTATAACGCCGTTACATTCAGGACAAATCCCTATCATTACCCCGCTTTCTATTAAAGACAAATTGGTTTTGTTTCTGAGCACCTTTGCAATTGCATCAGGGCATGACAGAACCATTTCTCCATTCTGCCATGAAGGGGAAGGGCATCTTATTCCGATCAGTTGTTTAATAACGGCTTCAACTTTTATGCCTGACCGTAAGGCAAGAGAAATAAGACGGCCTGCCGCTTCAATTTGAGATGATGCGCATCCTCCTGTCTTTCCCATCTGGGCAAAGACCTCGCACATTCCCTTGTCATCAGTATTTATAGTGACGTACAATTTCCCGCATCCTGTCTTGATGCGTTCTGTAGTGCCGACTGTGCGTTCAGGTCGAGGTCTGGGGGCAATTTTAACCGAATCATTTTTTTCAGCACCGATACTTAACACTTGCTGGTCCCGGCTTCCGTACCGGTATATTGTAACTCCCTTGCATCCGTTCTTGTGGGCAAGCAGGTATACTTTTGCAATATCCCCCCGTAAAGCTTCGGCGCTGAAGTTTACTGTCTTTGAAACTGCATTATCGGTAAATTTCTGGAAAGCAGCCTGAATGTTTATATGCTTTTCGGGCGATATTTCGTGAGATGTTTTGAAAAGAGCTTTAATATTATCCGGGACTATTTTTATATTCTGAATAGACCGGCCTTCTGATATGTCCTCAATAAGATTTGTATTATAAAATCTCTCTTTTTTTGCAATCTCCAGAAACAGGGGATTTATCTCCGAAAGCGATTTCCCTTCAAGAACGCGTCGAATCTGAGCAACGGCAAATATTGGTTCAATGCCGCTTGAGGTCCCGGCTATAATGCTGATGGTCCCTGTTGGAGCTATTGTTGTAGTGGTTGCATTGCGCATATAAGGCGTCCGGGGGTTATCATAAATACTTCCTTCGTAAAATGAAAAGTTACCCCGTTTTTTTGCAAGAGCTGCGGATGCAATTTTTGATTCTTCAGAAATAAACGACATTACCTTTTCTGCTTCTGATGATGCGTCATCCGAATCGTAAGGTATCCCCAGTTTAATAAGCATATCGGCAAACCCCATTACCCCAATGCCTATCTTTCTTGTTCCTTTGCTTATTTTTTCTATGCGGGGGAGAGGATACTTGTTTATCTCTACAACATTATCAAGAAAATGGACTGCATCATGAACGGTTTTTTTCAGGCGGTTATAATTTATCGCCTTTCCCGAAAGCATTCCGGACAGATTGATGGAGCCGAGTGTGCATGATTCATACGGAAGAAGCGGCTGTTCCCCGCATGGATTTGTTGCTTCAATATTTCCGAGATGAGGAACAGGATTGTCACGGTTTATTCTGTCTATGAATATTATCCCTGGTTCACCTGTCAGCCAAGCGGAATTTACTATCGAATCAAATATTTTTCCGGCTGAAACGCTTCGAACGGCCTGTTCCGTCCGCGGATTTATCAGGTCATACTCTGAATTATTCTCAAGCGCACCCATGAATTTTTGTGTGAGTGCAACCGATATGTTGAAATTATTCAACACACCCTTGTCGTTTTTCAGGTTAATGAAAGACTCGATATCTGGATGATCCACTCTTAGGATACCCATATTTGCTCCTCGCCGGGTACCGCCCTGTTTGACCGTTTCTGTCGCGACGTCAAAAACGTTCATAAAGGAGATAGGTCCGCTTGATATCCCGGCGGTTGACAGCACTATGTCCTTCTCAGGACGCATCCTTGAAAAAGAGAAACCCGTGCCCCCCCGCTTTTATGTATCATGGCTGTATGTTTTAATGTCTCAAAGATGCTGTCCATTGAATCTTCAATTGGCAGTACGAAACAAGCTGCGAGCTGGCCAAGGCGCCTGCCGGCATTCATAAGTGTCGGGGAGTTGGGCAGAAACAAGAGATTGGTCAAAAGGGATAGAAATTTTTTTTCTGTTTTTTCAACATCAAAAGG
>JAHJRK010000050.1 GCA_018830925.1 Pseudomonadota bacterium | reverse complement strand
GCTCAATTTCCTTTTGCAGGAGCTGAACCGCGAGTTTAATACAATGGGATCAAAAACCGAAAAGGCTCTTGTCTCCCATACCATTGTGGATGTTAAGTCGGAGATTGAGAAGATCAGGGAACAGGTGCAGAATATCGAGTAAGAAGCACGAAGTGTAATCCTCAGGAGGAAAATGGAACAGACTTTATTGAATATCGGTTTCGGAAGTTCAGTGGTAGCAGAGCGGGTTGTAGCGATAGTTTCACCCAATTCGGCTCCGATGAAGCGCCTGAAGGATGATGCAAAAGAGGAAAAACGACTTGTTGATGCGACACACGGGCGCAAGACACGGGCAATAATCGTCATGGACAGCAATCATGTCGTGCTTTCCGCCATCCAGTCTGAAACGATATCCCAGCGCTATGCCACCCTTAAGGAATCCAAATAATATGTCATGCTTTCCGGAACTTTTATCGTGAATGCAGAGAATGACTATATGGCGGCTTCCGCAAGGGGCCGCCTTTTTATCCTTTCTGCTCCTTCTGGAGCCGGGAAGACTACGCTTTGCCGGGCTTTGATTAAGCATTTCAATGATATGCTTTACTCTGTATCTTACACAACCAGGGAGCCGCGGAAAGATGAAATAAATGGTGCCGATTACAATTTTATATCTAAGGAAGATTTCACAGTAAAAATAAAAGAAGGGAAATGGGCGGAATGGGCTGAAGTCCACGGGAATTTTTACGGAACATCGGCAAGATTTTTAAATAAGGCGATTGCTTCAGGAAGAGATGTACTTCTTGATATAGACGTCGAGGGTACTGGACAGATACTGAAGAGATATCCGGACAGCATTACGGTTTTTATAATGCCTCCTACTCTCGAGATTCTTCGGAAGCGGATAAAGTCTAGAGGTGCGGACAGCATGGAAGTAATCGAAAAGCGGATGAAAAACGCCGAGGAAGAGATCTCCCGGAGAGGGATATATAGGCATGTGATTATCAATGACAGCCTTCAGGAAGCGGTTGCAGAGCTTGTCGGAATAGTTGATATGTACCGGAAAGGCGGCAGGCAATAGGGAAAATGAATGAGGGGTCAGGGGCACAGAAAAGAAAGGGTCAAAGGCACATAGACACAAAGGCACAAAGTGAAAAAAAGTGAAGAGTGAATGGTGAATAGTAAAAGAAAGCGGCAGAGGGGCAGAGACACAAATGGAATGAGGAATGTCGAATGTCGAAATTCGAAACTCGCTGTCCGAAGTAAGAATAATGATGAAAACTGAAATACTATACGGAGTTCACCCTGTTTTTGAGGCTCTTAAGGCGGGCAGGAGAGAATTCTATGAACTTTATATTGTCGGGGAGAGGGATTCAAGACGTTATGAAGATATAACAGACCTGCTCTCGCTGCGGAAAATACCGGTAAAAACAGTCAAACCTTTGCAAATGGAACAAATGACCGGTTCGGTCCTTCACCAGGGCATCGGAGCAAGGGTAAGCGAATATCCACTGACTCCCTTTGATGATATTTTAATCAAGATAAAGCCAGGTGTCATGGATTTTCTGATATTGCTTGACAACATGGTCGATCCGCAGAATCTTGGCGCACTTGTCAGAACGGCGTTATGCGTCGGGGCAGGGGGGGTTGTTATTACAAAGGACCGGTCCGCTTCTCCCACTCCCGCTGTTTCGAAGGCATCGGCAGGCGCACTTGAGCATATGTCTTTGTCCAAAACAACAAACATGATAAATGCCATGAAAGAGATCAAGGATAAAGGACTCTGGATCGCAGGCTTGGATGCTATGGCCGATATGCCGGTCTATGATTGCGATTTCAGGTCTCCGATTGCTCTGGTAATAGGCGGAGAAGGAAAAGGGATAAGGCCACTTGTCAAATCAAACTGTGATTTCCTGGTTTCAATTCCACAGAAGAAAGGGATCAGTTCCCTTAACGCTTCAGTTGCCGGAGCTGTGGTGATGTATGAAGTGTTCAGGCAGCGCGATTATTGAACCGCAACAGCGAGCGCCAACCCCGCTGCTTGCGGCGGGGTTGGCGAGCGAATTAAAAACAGACACTATTCTTTACGGTCGAAGATTCCCCGAAGCTTGCTGCGGGGAGCTTCAAAAAGGGGTCGAGGATTCGAGGGGGCAAAGGTTAAAGTGAAAAGATCTGCCACAAAGGCGCAAAGACACAAAGGAATTATACTTAGTGGCTTAGTGCCTTGGTGGCGATGACAAAAAGTGCAATTCAATATTCGAAGTTCGAAGTACGATATTCGATGTACGAACAAGAAAAAGATCAAGGAGAGGAAAAATATTGATGGTCGGAGTAAAAATTACTGTTAACGATGATGGCACCCTGAATGTTCCGGATTTCCCGGTTATTCCTTTTATCGAAGGGGATGGCACCGGTCCTGATATCTGGAAGGCGGTAAGATTAGTGATGGATGGCGCCGTTGCAAAGGCTTATAAAGGTAAAAAAGGAATCAAATGGCTGGAGATACTGGCAGGTGAAAAAGCTTTTTTGAAAACGGGCAAGTGGCTTCCTGAAGAGACGCTAAAGTCTATAAGGGAGCATGTTATTGCCATAAAAGGTCCGATGACTACACCGGTGGGTAAAGGTATAAGAAGTGTTAATGTCTCTTTGCGCCAGAAACTCGATCTGTTTTCATGCGTCCGCCCTGTAAAGTATATCGAATCCGTTCCAAGCCCCATGAAAAACCCCGAGAAAGTTAATATGATAATTTTCCGGGAAAATACGGAAGATGTGTATGCCGGAATAGAATGGGAAGCTGGAAGCGAGGGAGCGGATAAAATAAGATCTTTTCTTGAAGAAAACATGGGTGTTTATCTTCCAAAAGATGCCGGTATCGGAATAAAATCCATAAGCGAGAAAAACAGCAAGCGCCTTGTGGCAAGCGCTATTGCATATGCTGTTGAAAACGGTATTTCAAGCGTTACTCTTATGCACAAGGGCAATATAATGAAATTCACCGAAGGCGCTTTTTCAAAATGGGGTTACGAGATCGCAACAGAAAAATTCAAAGATCAAACAATTACCGAACAGGAGCTTTATGATAAATACAAAGGAGAGAGGCCTGAAGGCAAAATAGTAATAAAGGACCGTATTGCCGACATGCTTTTTCAGCAGGTCCTTCTCCGTCCCGAAGAATACCGGGTAATTGCTACTCCGAACTTGAACGGTGACTATCTTTCCGATGCTATCGCTGCCCAGGTAGGGGGACTTGGCATGGCGCCGGGCGCCAATATCGGAGATGCCTGTGCTGTTTTTGAAGCCACCCACGGAACAGCGCCAAAGTATGCAGGGAAAGACATGGTGAATCCAGGTTCGCTTCTTTTATCAGGCGCCATGATGCTCGACTACATGGGATGGAAGGAGGCATCCGGACTGATAAGAGTGGGGTTGCAGTTAACCATTAAGGACGGCATTGTAACTTATGACCTTGCGCGCCAGATAGAAGGCGCGAAAGAGGTAAAATGCTCGGAGTTTGCAGTTGCGATCATTAACAGAATTGGCGGGCTCTAAATGATTTTGATCCGTCTGGCGGAGATATTTAAAGAGGCTGTTTTCCCGACAAAATGTATTGTGTGCGGTTCCTTTTTCAGATTTTCCGGAAAGAACGATTCGCTGTATATAAAAGATTCCGCAGACAAGCCGTTTGAACCGATAAGTATTACTTTTGAAAAATTGATGGCTCCTTTCATATGCGCGGACTGCCTCGAGGGGTTTTTGCCTGCTGAATCCCCCGTCTGTTGCATGTGCGGGTTTGTTTTCAAAAGCCGGGAGGGGAAAGATCATCTTTGCGGAAAGTGCATTGAATTTCCGAAGCGTTTTGGTAAAGCCAGTGCAGCCGGTCTTTATTACCGGACGTTCATGGAAGTCATTCACTCTTTTAAGTATAAGGGCAAGCTTCAGCTTGCCGGACCGCTTGAAACACTTCTTTTTTCCGTTCTGATGCTGCACTGGAATATAAACGATTTTGACCTTGTTGTGCCTGTTCCACTTCATGTAAAGCGCTTCAGGGAGCGGGGTTTTAACCAGGCTTATGTTCTTGTAAGAGACTGGGGAAAGCGGGCGGAAAAACTTATGCCTGAGCCGGGCTGCCTGAAGATAGGCAGGGATGTTCTCGAAAGAACAAGATATACGGAGCCGCAAACCGGCCTTGGGCGGGAAAAAAGGATGAAAAACATCAAGGGGGCTTTTACAGTGAGGGATGCTTCGGCGTTAGAAGGAAAGAGAATCCTGCTTGTCGATGATGTTTATACTACCGGGGCTACAGCTGATGAATGCGCAAAAGCGCTTCTTGAAAGCGGTGCTATGAGTGTTGATGTGCTGACGCTGGCGAGGGCGGTTTGACAGTAAAAAGTAGAAAGTGAAAAGTGAAGAGTGAAAAGTGAAGAGTGAAGAGAGAAAAGAAAGGGGCACAAAGGAAATAAGGAATGTCGAATATCGAATGTCGAAATTCGAAGTCCGATGTCCGAAATACGAAGCCCGGAAGAGAAGATAGCGATGGTGAAATTATTGACGAAAAGCGAAATTGCCATAGAGGCAAGCCGTCTGAAGAAGGCCGGCAAGCGCATTGTTTTTACAAACGGATGCTTTGATATCCTGCACGCCGGACATGTCAGATACCTTGCCGCCGCAAGGGCGGAAGG
>JAHJRK010000398.1 GCA_018830925.1 Pseudomonadota bacterium | reverse complement strand
TGCATCATATCAGAAAGGATCCTTCTGAAAACCGCATATGGTATATCAACGGCCAGGATGTTCTCCTTTTAGGCGGTTTTTTTTCAACAGGAAGATACCCTGTGAAAAGAACTGTTGCTCTCGCGGGAAGTCTGGCGAAAAAGAGAATGTATTTTAACACAAGGATTGGAGTGCCTATTAATAATCTCATTGAAGGTCGTATTGCAGATGAAAATAAGGCACGACTGGTTGCCGGCGGAATATTCAGGGGTTATACTGCATCAAGAGAATCCTTTCTTGGTTTTTATGAAACATCCGTTGCCTTGCTCCCTGAAGGAGGAAAGTCCGAGACTTTTGGATTTTTAAGGGCGGGATATGACAGGCCGAGCTATTCGAAGACTTTTTTATCATACTTCAACAGGTTACCGCTTACAACAGATTGCAGTCTGCACGGGGAGGAAAGGGCGTGCGTGAACTGCGGCGCCTGTGCAAAAGTTTGCCCTGTCGATATTCTCCCTCAATTCGCTTTCAAAAGCATAGTCGCTGCTGATATTGAGGAAGCTCTTTCTCACGGCATACTTGATTGTGTTGAGTGTGGATTGTGCTCATACGTTTGCACTTCCAAGATAGACCTGTGTGGTTTTTTTAAGAAAGCGAAACAGGAATATTATAAGGATAAGGCCTGACATGCTTTTTGGAAAAATAAAAAATACTTTTGATAAAAACAGAAAACATTTCCAGGATGGCGGAAAACTGAAAAATCTGTATCCTCTTTTTGAAGCGCTTGAAGCTTTCTTCCTTACTCCTGAAAATATAACAAAAGAAGGGCCGCATGTTCGTGACAGCATCGATCTTAAACGTTTCATGAGCTTTGTTGTCATTGCGCTGCTCCCAACTTTCTTTTTCGGTATTTACAACGCAGGATATCAATCGAATCTGATATCAGGTTTTTCTCTTGATTTTTGGGCAGCCTTTTCAAAAGGCCTTGTCATAGTTCTTCCCCTTGTGTTTGTTTCATATTCGGTTGGATTTTTCTGGGAAATCCTCTTTGCCTCAATCAGAAAACATAAAATAAGTGAAGGTTTTCTTGTGACAGGGTTGTTGTTTCCGTTGACCCTTCCTCCGACAATACCCCTCTGGCAGGCTGCATTGGGTATTTCTTTCGGAGTAGTTATCGGAAAGGAAATTTTTGGCGGTACAGGAAGAAACATATTAAATCCGGCCTTAACCGGAAGAGCCTTTCTTTTTTTTGCTTACCCTGCGAAAATGACAGGAGATTCAGTCTGGACTGTGGTTTATAAACTTAAGGATCAGTCTGTTGACATAGTTAGCGGAGCTACACCGCTGGCTGTTTCTGCGCTTGCCGGAATCAATGAAAACATTGAAGTCCTTTTAGCGCAGAAGGGTTATAGTTTTTCAAGGCTTTTAACGGGGACATACCCCGGAAGTATTGGCGAAACTTCAGCCATGTTGTGCATCGCCGGCGCTGTATTTCTAATGGTTGCCGGGATTGCCAGTTACAGAATTATCCTTGGGGGAATCCTTGGAGTTCTTTCAACCGGGTATTTATTGAATATGGTTGCCGGTGATTCTTCTGCGGCATGGCTGTCTATAAACCCATTTTACCACCTTGTCATGGGAGGTTTTGCTTTTGGTATAGCATTTATGGCTACCGATCCCGTTAGTGCACCCGGTATGGAGAATGTAAAATGGGTTTACGGCTTTGCTATAGGGGTGCTTACGGTATTAATACGCGTTTTCAACCCGGCCTATTCAGAGGGTGTAATGATGGCGATTCTTTTTATGAACCTTTTTGCGCCGCTTTTAGATTATGTCGAAATAAAATTTCGTCTGAAAAAAAGGGTCCCGAATGTCTAGCAATTTTAAATCGGTATTATTCGCAATAGTTTTGTGCCTTGCATGCAGCCTTCTTCTGACAATGGCTTCAAGCGGGCTTAAGGGCTATCAACTTCGCAATATAAAGCTCGACCGGCAAAAAAATCTTTTAAGGTCTGCCGGTCTAATAGATGATCAGAATAATAATAGACCTGAATCTATTGAAAAGCTGTACTCGGAAAAAATTAAATCTCTCTGGGTGGATCCTTCAGGAAGAATTGTTAAAGAAACTGAGAGAGAACAAAATGATCTGCCTGTTTATTTATATATAAAGGAAAATGCGGTTGAAGCTTATATAGTTCCTATAAATGCTCAGGGGCTTTGGGGGAAAATAAATGGATACCTGGCTATAAATAAGGATGGTTCGACAATAAACGGCTTTACAGTTTACAAACATTCCGAAACGCCCGGACTTGGAGGTGAAATTGAAAGAAGCTGGTTTCAGAGAAATTTTGAAGGAAAAAAGATTGTAAACAAGGAAGGGAAGTTTGTTTCAATATCGATTGCCCGCGGGGCCGTAAAGGATGTGATTCAAAAAGATTTTCAAGCCAATTTTGTAGATGGGATAAGCGGGGCTACGTTGACCGGAAAGTTTCTTTCGGCAAGTATGAAAGATATACTTAAAGAATATGAGTCTGTTTCTGTAAAGTTCAGACAAAACATGATTAAAGAAATCCCGGGGAATAATGGCGCAGAGAATTAAATAAGTTTTTAATTTTTCTTTCGACATGCTTTGATGGTTCGTAAAAATTTCCTTACTGTCGAAAATCCACCATATCTTGTTGTGGAGAGCTTCAAAGGTGAAATAATATATGAAAACAACTGAGACCAAAACCTTGAAGGTCATTTTTGAGCCGATCTGGAAAAACAATCCCATAATGGTTCAGATCCTTGGAATATGTTCTTCTCTTGCAGTAACCGTTCAGCTTAAAACTGCAATTGTGATGGCGATAGCACTGACACTGGTTGTAGCTTTTTCGAATTTGACAGTATCTGTTTTGCGAAATGCTATTCCCCGAAACATACGTATTATTGCTGAACTTTGCATAGTAGCAACATTGGTTATATTGGCAGACGAACTTCTCAAGGCTTTCATGTATGATATCAGCAAGCAGCTTTCGGTATTTGTGGGATTGATTATTACAAACTGCATAGTCATGGGTCGTGCTGAAAGCTTTGCGCTTGCAAACCCCCCGCTTCTTTCATTCCTTGATGGGCTTGGCAATGGAATCGGGTACGGCTCAGTACTTATAGCAGTTGCATTTATCAGGGAGCTTATGGGTTCAGGCAAGCTCTTGGGCTTTGATGTGGTTCCCCAGGCATTCTACCTGTCCGGATATGAAAACATGGGTTTTATGCTGCTTGCTCCTGCTGCTTTTATTATTATTGGACTGCTGGTATGGCTTCAGAGAACTCTGCTTAATAAATAACCATTTACCGGGCCATCATATATTAGAGGAAATATAAGATTTAAGATCATGGATAATATAATCAGCATATTCATTAATTCTGTTTTTGTCGGCAATATTCTCCTTGCGTATTTTCTTGGAATGTGTTCATTCCTTTCGGTTTCTAAAAACATGGAGACATCGGTCGGTCTTGGCTTTGCCGTGACGTTTGTGCTTGCCGTAACAACGCCGGTAAACTGGATGGTTTACCATTATCTTTTGGCTCCGGGTGCCCTGTCGTGGGCCGGGCTCCCAGGAATTGATTTGAGTTTTTTGAAACTTGTAACTTTCATCGCAGTGGTTGCAGCGATAGTTCAGGCTGTTGAAATGATAATCGACAGATTTTCGCCATTTCTGTATTCTTCACTCGGAGTTTTTCTTCCCCTGATTGCAGTAAACTGCGCAATACTGGGTGCTGCCCTTTTCATGGTTGAGCGCGATTATAATTTAATTGAATCAATCGCATATGGAACCGGTTCGGGTCTCGGATGGATGCTTGCGATCGTTTCAATGGCAGCAATAAGGAAAAAACTGAAATATGCAAATGTGCCTGAAGGGCTTGAAGGCTTTGGTATAACCATGATTTCAACCGGCCTTATGGCTATGGCTTTCATGCTTTTTTCCGGCATTACAATGTAATCAGGAACACAAAATTGATATATGTAATCAGTCTGACAGCCTTCTCCTTTGTCATATTAACACTGGTCGGGATGATTTTGTTTGTTGAAGCAAAAGTGGTAAAAAAAGGAGACTGCTTTGTAATTATAAACAATGACAAGGATAAAGGGATCAGTACTCAGCGGGGCAATTCACTTTTATCCGTTCTTGCTGGTTCGGGAATATTTCTTCCTTCAGCCTGCGGAGGGAAAGGAACCTGTGGGACATGCAAATGCATTGTTGAAGAGGGCGGAGGGGAGATTTTACCTACCGAACTAATTCATATCAGCAGAAAAGAACAAAGCAAAAGTTTTCGCCTTGCATGCCAGATGAAAGTAAAAGAGAACCTTAAAATACTTATTCCCGAAGAGATTTTCAGCATAAAAAAATATAATGGAACAGTTGTGTCAAATGAGAATGTGGCAACTTTTATAAAGGAATTAATTCTCAGGCTTGATCAGGGTGAAGAGTTGAATTTTAAGGCGGGGGCTTATGTTCAGATTGATATCCCCGAGTATGATCTTTCTTATAAGGAATTTAACATTGCAGACAGGTACAGGGCTTCATGGGAAAAATATAACCTCTGGAATTTAAAAGCGATATCTCAAGAGCCGGTATACAGAGCTTATTCTCTCGCAAACCCACCATCGGAAAAAAACGAGTTGAGATTCACAATAAGGATTGCCACCCCGCCCACCGGAGTCACAGGAATTGCACCCGGAGTAGGCTCTTCATATATATTTTATCTGAAACCGGGTAAAAAGGTTGGCCTGAGCGGACCATACGGCGAATTTTATGTAAAAGAGACCGACAGGGAGATGTGTTTCGTAGGCGGAGGAGCCGGAATGGCTCCGATGCGCTCCCATATATTACATCAGATTCTGACCGTTAAAACGAAAAGAAAGATTACCTTCTGGTATGGCGCAAGATCAAAACAGGAAGTGTTTTATGATGAAGAATTTAGGGAACTTGAAAGAAAGTGCGATAATTTTAAATACCACGTTGCTCTTTCCGAGCCTCAGCCAGAAGACGCGTGGAAAGGATTCACCGGATTCATTCACCAGTGCCTGTATGATAATTATTTGATATCACATGACGATCCTGCCGAGGTCGAATATTATATTTGCGGTCCTCCTATGATGATAGATTCGGTGATCAAAATGTTAAATGACCTTGGCGTGGATCCTGAAATGATTGCCTATGATAAATTCTAATGATAAATTCTAATTGAAGTTTTACTAAAATCAGTTATTGAATCATTTTTACCAAAATATTTATATTAAAAGAGTGCCTGAACCAAAAGAGACTTGTTTCCTGATAAGTACCCCTTTGATAAAGTGGGGAAAAACAAGGAGTTTTATTTAAGGCTCTATATATCAGGAAAACGACAACCATTAATCGAATTACCAGAAAGGAAAGTACTATGGATTTCAGCCTATCAACAGACCATGAAATTTTGCGCGATTCGGTTCGGAAATTTGCCGAAAATGAGATTAAGCCGGTAGCAAGGGAACTGGATAAAAAAGAAGAATTTTCCTACGAAACGATGCAGAAGATGGCGGAATTGGGGCTTTTCGGCGTTTTTGTTTCGGAAAAGTATGGCGGACAAGCAATGGACTACCTTTCTTATATAATTGCGGTTGAAGAGATTGCAAGAATTGACGGATCGCATGCTGCAACTGTTGCAGCCGAAAATTCACTTGGTATCGGGCCTCTCTATTATTTCGGAAACGAAGAGCAGAAGCAGAAATATCTTCCCAGGCTTTGCAAAGGTGAGGCCCTCTGGGGTTTTGGATTGACCGAAGCAAACGCAGGCTCGGACGCTGCAAACTCAAGTACAACAGCTGTCCAGGATGGGGATGAATGGGTGATTAACGGAAGTAAAATATTCATTACGAATGCGTCCACCAATATCTCTACGGGTTCGACTGTCTTGTGCCGGACAGGCACCCGGGATGACGGCAGGCCCGAGCTTTCATGTATCCTTGTTGAAGCTGGAACCCGGGGATATACAACAAAGGTTATGCATGACAAGATGATGTGGAGGGCATCAAATACCAGTGAGCTTTATTTTGAAGATTGCAGGGTCCCGAAAAAAAACCTTCTCGGTCCAAGAGGGCAGGGATTTTACCAGATGATGCAGACTCTTGACGGGGGCAGGCTCTCAATAGGAGCAATGGGGCTTGGGGGGGCTCAGGGATGCTTTGACATGGCGCTTAAATACAGCAATGAAAGAGAGCAATTTGGTCAGCCGATAGCCCGTTTTCAGGTAAATGCCTTTAAACTTGCCGATATGGCTGTCGAGATTGAATGTGCCCGTCTTCTGCTATACAAGGCTTGCTGGCTGCGCGACAATAATATGGCTTTTTCAAAAGAAGCCGCAATGGCAAAATTATACTGTTCTGAAGCAATGCATATGTGTGCCAATCATTCTGTTCAGCTTCATGGCGGGTATGGTCTGATGCAGGAGTATGATGTGGAAAGATTTTACAGGGACCAGAAACTCCTTGAAATAGGAGAAGGGACTTCCGAGGTGCAGAGAATTGTTATAGCAAGGCATGTAGGAGCGATATAGTTTTCAGTTAAACAATGAAAATGATTTTGCAAGATCATGGGAGATAAAAAATGGGAGAAATAAAACAGAATCAGGAACGAAGCGCCGACTATTTTAAGGAACTGACCGGAGATATAGCAGCGGCAGCGCCGAAAGAGCTGGATGAGATAGGAATAAGAATTAAAAACTTAAGGGAAGAGAAAGGTCTTTCCCTTGATGAACTGTCAAAGCTGACAGGGTTTGATGTGGAACTCCTTTCGAATATGGAGGAAAATAAAGTTCAGCCTCAGCTAGGCACTGTAATTAAACTTTCCAAAGCTCTCGACAGCGCATTCGGCAGAATTGTTTCAGGTGTTGGAGACAAGCTTTTCTCGGTTACCCGGAAAAATGAACGGATGAAGATATCAAGATCGACATCTCACAAAGGGGTAAAGCAGGTTTATACATATATGAGCCTTGCCCCCGAAGTTAAAGGCCGCCACATGGAGGCCCTAGTAGTAAGGCTTGAGGAAAATCCGGAAGATGATATGTCTGTACATGACGGTGAAGAGTTTATTTATGTTCTTGAGGGCCTGGTCGCTTTAAAGATCGGAGCCGATTCATTTGAGCTTGAACCGGGAGACAGCGTGTATTATCTTTCCACCACTCCTCATCTTATTTCGGCAAAAAGGGGTATCGCGACAATAATAGCCGTGCTTTATGAGGGCTGATTAAACCTGTTTCCGGGAGAGAAGAAAAATAAGTCTTGTTGATTTTATAGGATGCCTTTAGGCATTGGAGAAACTTTTTCTCCGCCAAGAACATAGCCTCCGTCTAATCTGAGGACGCTTCCTGTCATGAAGGGAGCGTCCTTTATCAAAAAACACACAGCCTTTACAACATCATCTATGGTTCCTGTTCTTTTAACAAGAGTGTGGTCTATTATAGCTTCTTTCTGAACATCCGTCAGCAACCCCCACCCTCTTGTCTTTTCGCCGTGCCTTGTTTCGATAATGCCTGTCATGATTTCATTTACCCGGACTTCAGGAGCTCCGATTCTCGCCCATGTTTCGGTTAAAAGCGAGATGCCGCGGTTTGCGGCCGAGTAACCTTCATTGAAAATATAACTCACGGGGCCAGACCTTCCAACCATACCGGCTATGGAAGAGATGTTGATTACTATTCCGTTTCCGGAAGCCTTAAGATAAGGAAGTGAGCATTCAAATACCCATTGCTTTGCACGAAGTGTAGTTGATATTTCAAGATCCCACTGATCGCACGTATATGATCCATGCACAACCGGCCACCCCCCCCGTTCAATATTGTTTATCAGGATATCAAGGCGTCCGAAATGTTTAATGACATTATCCACAAGACCTTGTATTTCACCTGTTTTCAAAAGATCCGTTCTTGTTATAAGATATCGGGAGCCGAATTCTGAAAAATCATGTTTCATTTCATCGAGCATATCTTCCCGGTCGAAATAATTTAGGGCAACATTAATGCCCTCTTTTGCAAGCGCAAGGCCGATACCCTTGCCGATTCCT
>JAHJRK010000397.1 GCA_018830925.1 Pseudomonadota bacterium | reverse complement strand
AGAAAACTTATTCGAAAATTCATGCAAAAAAACTGCGGTCTTATAAATTCAGAAAATCCCTGCCATTGCACTCGTTTTGCCCCTTCCGCAGTTAAAACCGGATGGATCAAGCCAGAAAAATTAATATTTGCAAATCATGAATGTAAACATCAGGCTGATGATTTTGACGAGTCGTATTTTCATGAGATAGATGAGCTTGATCGGATCTCCACGCTCTTTCGGAGTCATCTTGATTATGCCGCACCGGAAACATTCATTGGAAGCATAAAAGAGATGCTGGATTCAGGCAGATTTAAATTGCTTCAATAACATAATCACAATAAATAGATTTGGGAGGAAGGAGACTACAAAATGAACACAGAATTATTAGCACCTTGCGGACTGTATTGTGGCGTTTGCGGAGTTTATATGGCCAGTCGCGACAATAATCAAAAACTAAAAGATAAATTGGCCAATGCTTATGGTGTTACACCTGAACAAATAGCCTGCAAAGGCTGTTTGTCAGACCAAAAATTTGTTTACTGCCAGGCATGTGGTATTCGAACTTGTGTAATAGAAAAAAATTATGAAGGCTGCCATCAATGTAAAGATTTTCCTTGTAAATTAATTGATGATTTTCCTGTTCCTGTTGGCAAAAAAGTAATACTCCGCTCTGTCCCTGCCAGAAAAAATCTGGATACCGAAAAGTGGGTGCAAGAAGAGGAAAATCGCTACAGATGCCCTCACTGCAGTGTCCAGCTCTTTCGCGGCGCCAGACGCTGTGGGAGTTGTAAGGAGTTGGTCGAGACAGATTAACAGGTTTATGGGATGTCCCCAGCAATCGCCCCCTGTGATATGAAATGATGAAAAGCAACCAGGAACAATTGATAAGTCGAGGATATTTAGCCGAAGGAGTGGAATCTGAATATCTTCATAAATCATTTAACGAGAAAATTGAGTTGCTTCAATGTAAAACTCCGGCTGATAGGACTCTTGGGGCAAGATTGCTGGCAAATTCAAAGAATGGTAAAGTGATCGATTGTTTGATAAATGCATTAACGGTTGAGAAAAAATTGTATACAAAAATAGAGATTTGTAATTCATTGGTTTCTTGCGGGCAACGTTCGATTAAACCACTAATTAAGATTCTTGGAAAAATTGGAACAAACCAACATACGAGAGCTCTTGAAAAAGAATTTAAAAAAGGTGGTTACCCATTGCCACGAGATATCGCGAGTAGAACGCTTGTGTGTTTTGGACAAGCGGCATTGAATGAATTAGAAAAAGTACTTATTGGCAGAGATATAAAACAATTGAGCGAAGCGATTGATGCAGTTGGATTTATCTGCTTTTATGATTGCAAACATGAAATTTATGCGAAATTGAAGAATTGTTATTCAAAGAACAGTCAAAATAATTTGATTAGATGGAAAATTATTCGAGCAATGAGTGGATTTCCTGAAAGTGAACCTTTTCTTCTGGAGCAAAAACAGATAATTCGTCATGAGAGACTTCAAAAAGAGATAGAGCGAAGCCTTTTGTTGATTAAAAAGCGGACTTGAGAATGGATTTCAAATGTAGATAAAAAATGATACATAACGAATCATTCCACCTGACATTTTTTTCGCTTCACTTCAAGAAGCAGGTAAATTCAAGTGTTATGCCGCTATTTAATTGAACAAGGAGAAGTGATACTCCACCCGCAGAGCGGGTGGCCTCAGGTAGCCCCCCAGAGAGGGGGCGTTTTCAGCTGAATTTTACATGGTCCGATATCAGGTGCCCTTCCAGAAGTTCTATATCGCGTTGCCTGCATAAATCTCGAAAAATATCTCCAACTTTTCTCCGAAATTTACCATACAGTTTCTTTTGTCTGTATTTCAGGACAAATACCACTTGGTATTTGCAATCCCATCGAACATGCGATAAACTCGTCCAATCATGCATAGGTAATTCCTCCTGTCTGCCCTTCGAGACTTTCCCGGAGGAATTACCTATATCATTCCTCACTGGATCGGTAGAACCTCTCCGAGTCCTCCACCAGAGGTGGAGGGTTTATATCTAAACTAATGTATACCAAATTTTAACCCTGTCGATCAATTTTTTTTGAAATATTAACCCAATTATGCAATCAAATAATTGGAAAGGAATATGTTTGCATGAGTCCATAAAATTTGCTTCCGGCATATTGATCGCTTGCTTTATGCTACATTTGGTGGTACATGTAAAAATACAACAGGAGGTACATAATGGGAAAGCTTATGAATATCCTTCCGGTAAGCGATTTAAGACAGGACGCTGCCAAAGTGCTGAAACAATTAAGGGATAATAAGGCCCCTATCATAATTACTCAAAGAGGACGGGCAGCAGCAGTTATGATAGGTGTCGAGGCATATGAAAAATCCGAGCACGATAAAGAGCTTCTGCGTCTTCTGGCTAAGGGAGATAGAGAAACAGAAACTGGCGAGGGTTATGATTTGGACGCTGTCCTTGCTGATGCCGATTTGTTACTTTCACGGGAGCCGTCGTGAAATTAAAAATCCGTTTTACCCCTTCTGCCAGAGCACAGTTTCTGTCTGCTATTGAATATATCCGGCGGGACAAACCGTCAGCGGCAGCTGGTTTCAGGGATCGGGCTGAAAAGATCCTTCGCAGGCTTGAAATCTTACCGGAATCCGGAAGAGTAATTCCGGAATTTCCTGAGCTTCCCTACCGGGAGGTAGTCATTCCGCCTTACCGTTTTTTTTATAAAGTCAAAGGCAATATCATTTGGATCATCACGGTGTGGCATGGTGCGCAGCTTCCAAATGAACCAGGACTGTCTGAAAGTACCAAAGATATAACAGGAGAGATAAAATGACCGATGACTCCGGAGCCGGAATTACAAGAGAAAACGCGCTTCTGCTTTTAAGAGAGCATTTAAAGAATGAAAAACTCGTCGCTCACTGCCTTGCTTCTGAAGCAATCATGAGAGCGCTTGCCGTAAAATTTGAAAAAGATCAGGACCTGTGGGGCATCGCGGGCCTGCTCCATGATCTCGATTATGAGATTACAGGTGAGGATTCGGCAAGTCATGGCGCAGTTTCGGCAAAAATACTTGGAGAAAAAGGTGTTTCTCCAGAGATAGCTGATGTAATTAAAAAGCATAATGCCGAAGGGCTTGGCCTTGTCCGCTCGACGCTTTTCGAGCACGCATTAACCTGCGCCGAAAGCATAACCGGGATGATAGTGGCTACAGCTCTTATTTATCCGGATAAAAAGATTTCAAGCATCAAGGTTAGCTCTGTCACAAAAAGGATGAAAACCCTGCATTTTGCCCGTGCGGT
>JAHJRK010000396.1 GCA_018830925.1 Pseudomonadota bacterium | reverse complement strand
GCAAGCAATAAATGTGATTCAGTAAAAAACATAATTTCTGCTTGTTTTCGGAGGTATTATATGCGCCTTAAGAGCAAACTTGAAAAAGGGGAATTTGCAGTTCTAGCCGAACTTGAGCCTCCAAAAGGTATAGATGTTTCTTTGATGCTGGCGAACGCCAAAAAAGTTAAAGGGAAAGTCGATGCCTTTGTTGTGCCTGAAATGAGTAATGCCGTGATGCGCATGAGCTCATTAGGTGGCGCATTAATACTCAAGGGGAACGGTTTAGAAACTGTTTTCCAGGTGAATTGCAGAGACAGGAACAGGATTGCTTTGCAGGCGGATCTGCTCGCCGCTGGAGCAGCCGGGATTGCGAACGTCATGGCTGTAAACGGTGAAGATCCGCGTTTTGGCGATCATCATGAGGCAAAGGCGGTTAATGATCTTGATTTAATAGAACTCATCCGGACAATCAATATTCTGAATAACGGTAAAGATATGGCAGGCATTGAACTTGCGGGTGCTCCCCGGTTTATTGTGGGCTCCACCGTTAATGCGGGAGCGAGCGGACAGGCACTGATGCTTGAACTGGATGTCATGAAAAAGAAACTTGAAACAGGAACGAGTTTTTTTATAACACCACCAGTATTTGATGTTGCAGGCATTCAGCCTTTTATGGAAAGGGTCGATCTGTCAAAAACCAGAGTAATTCCTACCGTTCTTTTGCTGAAATCTGTTGGAATGGCAAAATATATTGAACGGCATATGGACAATGTCGGGATTCCAGCCGTAATTATTGACCGTATCCAGAAGGCTCCGGACAGGGTTCGCGAGTGCATAAAAATAGCTTCGGAAACCGTTTCCATGCTTAAAAAAGAAGGGTTTGGCGGAGCTTATATTTCGACTCTTGGATGGGAGAATAGGCTTCCCGAAATTCTCGAATAAAGACGGCTTCGTAAAAAGTCATTCTGCTGTGTTGCTCTTCATCCCCGCCCTGTTGAATTCTCGATGCGCGAGACGGCAGAGCCGATTCAACAGGGTGAATCATTGCAGCGTACTTTTATGTACGCTTCATTCCTCAAGATTCGAGCGCCTTGCATAATGTCCGCCTCAGGCGGATTACTTTGCCATCTGAACTTTTATTTTTTTACGAGACCATTACAGATATAAAAGCCGTACTGTTGTAAATTACAGCAGTACGGCTTTTTTGTGGTGTAAAATCCATCAGTTTCATAACTATTGTAATTAACAGAGAATAAATCAAAGATAATTCATTAATAGCCTATACTTCAAATTTCCATGTCGTGAAATCCAGCAATAAATCATTTTTCATCATCAGGTCTTTCCGGTTATGTCATATTTTGATTAAATTAATTAAATCAGTTAGATAAAGTTAATTTAATGTCCGTATTATTAAATGGCATGCTACTTGCTCTTACATAATACAGAGAAAAAAAACATAACAATTATAAAAAGGAGCGACAAAATGGCAAATCATAATCAGAAAGAACGGAGAAGCAGGCTTGGGTATGGATCAACCTACAGGAAAGGGGATGCGAAAGAGCAGGGCCTCGGCGAGATTAAAACCGTTTTGGGGGGGCAGGTCTGGATGGTGAA
Organism: Pseudomonadota bacterium; assembly: GCA_018830925.1. GTDB lineage: Bacteria > Desulfobacterota > Desulfobacteria > Desulfobacterales > RPRI01 > RPRI01. The sequence goes on along the minus strand of JAHJRK010000396.1, from coordinate 810 downwards.
ACCCGATAAAAGCGCCCGCACCTCCAATCCCTGTATATGGATGCAGACCGGTCTTGTAAATTTTAAGGATTGCAATAATTATTATGATTGTACCACATGCAGGTTTGATCTGGGCATGGGTAAAAAGGTCGAAAAAGGAAACCAGATAAGCTGGCAGGATGCCATGAGAAAAAGGCCGGATATGAACAGAATCTGCAGGCACAGCTTAACCGGCCGGATTGAGAAAAGATCATGCGCCTATGATTATGAATGTTCAAAATGCGATTTTGACCAGTTTTTTGAAGATGTCTGGACGACCAAAAACAAGACGGTTCCGGGTGAGGTACAGCATGTCAAAGGCTTTGACGTTCCGGTCGGGTACTATTTCCATAACGGCCATACCTGGGCAAGAATTGAAAGCGGCGGTTATATACGAATCGGACTTGATGATTTTTCCCTCAAACTTTTAGGTAAAGCCGATGCACTTGATCTTCCGCTCATGGGCAAGGAGTTTGACCAGGGGGTTGCAGGCTGGGGATTAAGACGTAAAGAGAATACGGCTGATGTCCTTTCTCCTGTTAACGGAGTAATAGTCGAGGTCAATTCGCAGGTAAGGGAAAAACCGGAACTTGCCAACCGGGAGCCTTACGGGGACGGATGGCTGTTTATGGTGCGTTCCCCCGATATCAAGGGGACAGTAAAAAAACTGATGGATGATACGGCAAGTCCGTCTTGGATAAGTGATGAAGTAGTCAAGCTGGAAAAGATGGTCGAAGAGGTTGCCGGACCTCTTGCCGCTGACGGCGGATATTTCAAGGAGGATATTTACGG
>JAHJRK010000395.1 GCA_018830925.1 Pseudomonadota bacterium | reverse complement strand
TGGGCAGCCAGGAAAGTTGGATTGCGGAAGTTCTTGATGCCTCGTTTTAAATCGCTATTTTAGAGGGGTGAATTCAACTTCAAAGTGCACCACTTAAGATAACCGTGAGACACGACAGCAAATATGAGGCTGCGCCCTTTATATCTTAAGCTTATTATCTGAATGTATTATGATATCAGAAGGCCCGTAGTCTTTTTTGTTATTGGGCGATATCCGAGCTTGGGATGAGCGTGTCGTAGCTTTTGAGAAGACTGGAACTGTCTCTGGCAGGCGTAAGGCAGTCGGTAAAGCACTGTGCAAAAATAGCGGATGATGAAGGCTTTTGCCTGATTGATATATAAAACTTTAGATATAAAGGATGTCCACAATATCCGCCCACACATGGGCAAAGCCAAAGAAAAACTTATGGCTTTTCTTGACTAAATGACGGCGAAAGAGGAAAATAGATCCAATATAGAGTCAAGAATGAATAATTGGGAAGTAAACAGTGAGGTCAAAACCATGAACAGAATGATGATAGAGTACCCGGAATCTTTTCCTGCCGTAGCGAACATGAGTGTGGAGTCGTTTACTGAAGAGGCTCGATGGGCAATGGCTGTGAAGCTCTATGAGATAGGTCGTCTAACATCGGGTCAGGCTGCTATACTTGCAGGCTGTTCACGTGTTGCTTTTCTGCTCAATTGCAAAAGATATGGAGCTGCCAGTGTCAACTGGGATGCGGATGAGCTTGCAAGAGAAAAGAGGGGCTTAGATTTATGACCAAAAGGCTGCTGCTTGTTTCAATGCGGAAGAATGGCTATTGGATTGATGAGGAAATTTTGGGTTTTGTCATGCGAGAGGCGAATGAGTAGTTGTCGCCGGTTGAAGATGATTTGAAATGCCGCGCAAAACTGCACTTGGACGACAAACGTTCGTGCAGAGCGTGCTTGCCAGGGGATATGGGGGGATACCCTTTAATCTATAGTTTGTTCTTGGGCGATATCCGAGCTTGGGATGAGAGCATATTGGAGCTTTCGAGAAGACTGGAACTATCTCTGGCAGGCATAAGTCAATCGGTCACTCGTCGTGAAAAAACGGCGGATGACAAAGGCTTTTGCCTGATTGATATATAAAACTATAGATGTATAGGGCGTCCCCAATATCCGCCTGGGTTAGAAGGAAATCAATTTATGACAAAGAAAAGAATATTCACTGTCGGATTTGACCTGCCTGGTGAAGAGTTTGAATACATCGAATTCGATTCAGACCAATCTCTACTTGATGCTGATATCATTCTTTTTAGGCCTGGATTCGGCAACCATTATCCTTCAGAGGATTATCAAGGTGAGCCTCTGTTTAGACCGAGTAGCTCTGTAAGTGTAGCACAGAACCTGCAGCACTGGCGTAGCGAGCTATCATCGGCAACAAATGTTGGAAAACTTGTGATAATATACGTAACAAAGCCTCTAAGCTATTTTCGATACACTGGCGAACAACAAAATTCCGTCACAGGGCGAAGCCGCGTTATCACGAATGTCGTGACGCGCGTCACATCATTCTCTGCAGTTCCAAATGTTATTACAGTTGAAGCGAAAACAGGACGTGAAGTGCGTTTAACTAAAGATGGTGCTTACCTTGCCCCTTATTGGAAAGAATTCGAAGGCTATTCCCCATATCAGGCTTACATTGATGGTAAATTTACACACGCTATACTAATCACAAAAGCTGGTAATAAAACAGTCGCTGCTGCTGTCCGTGGAAAGGGAACTCTGCTCTTCCTACCACCTCTTTCATATGATGAGAAGAAGTTTATAAAATATAATGACAAGAAAGATGAATCGTTTTGGACACCGGAAGCAATTAAATTTGGGAAAAGATTATTAGGGGCTTTAGTCGGGCTTTATGACAATCTTGCTAAAGGACGATCAAGCACTCCTCCACCTTCTTGGGCTCTCAGTCAAGCGTTTCGCACCGATGAAGAAGGTGTCATACAGGGAAAAATTGCACAAGTGTCAAAGAATATTGGTAAACTTCAAAAGCAAAAAACGGAACTGGAGCAACGATTAGATGAAGTTGGATCAATTCGATCTCTGCTTTACGAGCAAGGAAAACCTCTTGAACGTGCGGTTCGTGAAGGGTTGACTGTACTGGGTTTCTCTGCCGTTCCATTTGCAGAAAACGACTCAGAATTTGATGTTGTCTTTGAATCGGCCGAGGGAAGATGTCTAGGTGAAGTCGAAGGCAAAGATAATAAAGCTATAAGTATAGAAAAATTCAGTCAGCTTGAGCGCAACCTGCAGGAGGATTTTGCAAGAGAAGGCGTTGCTGAGTATGCTAAGGGTGTTTTATTCGGAAATACTGAGCGGTTAATTACACCAGCAGAAAGAAACGAGCCATTCACCGCCAAATGTCTCACCGCAGCCATCCGAGTTGGTGCGGCACTGGTTAAAACAAGTGAGCTTTTTGAGCCAATTAAGTACCTAAAATCACACCCTGACCCAGAATATGCAAAAGCATGTCGTGAAGCGATTTTCAGCACACGAGGAGCTATTGTTGTTTTCCCTACTCCGCCGGTCGGAATAGTCTCAAAGATGCAAGAAGGGCCCGTATCTTCGGATACCGCAGTCGATTTGGCGTCTGAGACAAATTAAACTTCTAACGAGGCAATTCACCGGAGCGCTACCGCGCCCGGTGATCTTCTTGTTGCCGCCGCGCTGCGCGCGACGGCAACGGCGGAGCTAAGCTACCGCTTAGCTCCGCCGTTATGAAGAGCAATGAAAGAGGCATATTGACGGTTTCTTTGACCCGAACGGTCAAGACATTATCGAATATTCTTCTGGCCCCGACAGGCCGGAATAAGATATGATGAAACAAAGGCATTATAGAAGCAGGAGGGCGTTACCGGACAGTTTGGGGGTACAGGAAAATAGGTGATTTCATAACTTGTGCATGAACCGGATCGGCAACAAAAGGCGTTGCCTCCCGGTTATGCTGGCGTTCGGCATATTAATAAGGAGTATCGAAGCAGACAAAATGGAGGTTATTTAAAGTGAAGATAACGGAATCGATAAAGATAAATTGGTTAAAGATAGTAAGATACTCTCTCGTACTCTTCATACCCATGATCCTTATTTTAGGTTCATCATTCTTCGGGCTTGCGATTGAAACATATCTATTCGTTGCTGTTGGTATTTCTAATCTCATCGCTTTAGTCGATATAAATAGTGAATTATGTGAAAAAATTGAAGGGCCATTGTTTATTCAGCTTATCCTTTTAGCTTTCATTATTGCTTTTAGCTTCTCACTGATATTTGTAGATTACGGTGTCAAACCTAATAATTATCTATTTTTTGGCATTGGCCTTGTTTTACTTATTCTCTCATCATTCTTTATGCTAAAGAAAAATATGAGGATAGGTAATTATTTATTATTCTTAGGCATAGTTGTTTTTTCAATATTTCTGTGGATTAATATAAATGAAAATGGGTCGCATACCTATGGAGCGCCTATCCACTTAATATTATTACCTCTTTTCTTTTGTGGGTTTGATGCATATCGATTTAAAGTTCTTAAGGTTAGTGAACTAAAGGAATTAATGAAATTAGATTTTGGACTAGTTGTAGTAGGAATATTAATATTTTTAACAGCATGTGTATCCGAGAAACCTTTGCAGTATTTTGAAGCAGGAGCAGCAGCCACGATTATGATAATTGGTAATTATTGCTATTTACTTTTACCTCCAAGCAAATTGCAGCATACTTAACATTATGAATTATATCATAGATGAAAATGTCAATGTACAATAGAACCTACTGGAATAATTGGTGTATAGGTTTATGGCGCAAGGCACAGATAGAATGGATAAATAGAAAAGGCCAAGATTACTATTATCGCGACTACGTCGTAATTCCTGCGGTAATGAAACATTTACACGATTGTCCACCAATTGCTACCATTATAGATCTAGGGTGTGGGGATGGGTATACTTTAGAAGCAATTTTAAATAATAACAATTCGCCTTTTAATGGTACTACTCGTATTGTGTTAGTTGACCGATCTATATCTCTGTTAAATACTGCAAAGAATAGGTTTAAGAAAAATTCGCTGAAAGCGATTCATTGTGATCTTCACTCAATCAAATGGTTGTCTCATGTTATTAATGCCTCAACGCCTAAACTGCTATTGTGCGCATTTGTCTTACAGGAAATGCCGTCACTAAAAGATTTCTTACGGTTGGTCAATAAGGCATTGGGGCGTTTGGATATTTTTGTTGCAATCGTAGTAGACCCAGACTATGCAATAAGCCTCTCAGGTATCCACTGTCAAATGAACAAAATAGGTAGAAAAGAACTTGAGGGAAAGGATTGGGAATGGGCGTCTGTTTACCCTATAAGCACCAACTCACATACTATCTATTTGCCGTACTTTCATCGCTCATTAGAAGATTACAAGAAGATCTTTGAAATAAATGGTTTAGTCTTGAATACAATGGAAGCTTTATCGGTTCCAAATACACCTGCCGCACATAAAATTTATCAGAAAACAGTCTATACTGAAGCCATAATTGAAATAAGTTCAAGTCAATTGCTAATTGCAACAAAAAACATATGACGCTTGGCAATTACAATTAATTAATGGAGGATAAAATGGAAAAGAGCAAACTGAGCCCAGAAAAGTTAGCTTTGATAGTCGTCTGTGTTGTGCTTAATTTAGGGATTGGATTTATTGTTGCTTCAATTCGCTTGCCTTTCTACCTCGATTCAATAGGCACAGTTGTGTCTGCGTATTTGTTAGGACCCGTAATTGGGATTATTGTTGGAATTACGACCGTATTGATTGGCTCAATTTATACTCCTACCTTGTGGGCTTATGGAGGAACCGCCATAGTGATTGCACTTTACGTTGGTTCTGTTAGAAAGTTTGGCTACTTAGAAAAGTGGGTTCGAACGATTATATTTGGGATTCTTCTGGGAGTCATTTCAGCAATACTTTCTGCTCCGGTCACGGCAATATTGTATGGTGGAGTCTCTTTGGCTGGCACAGATGTCTTAACTGCGTTGTTTAGAGCCACAGGGAAGACTATAATGGAGAGTGTTGTGTTGGGAGGCCTCGCTACAGATCCTTTTGATAAATTATTGACCTCAATAATAGCTATGTTGCTGATTATGAGATTGCCTCAATCTTTCAAAAGGAAAGATGCAAAGTGATTGATAAACCAACACCGCTAACGGCTATCATAGTTTGTTTTTCTCTAATACTTTCGCTAATTATTGTTCCTTATAGAGTTTTCCCGTTACCGTCCATATTGCTCTTGTTTGTTGGTTTATTCAATAAAGATATACGTCACAATTCCAAACCATACCTGAAAATGATTATAGTTACCAGTTTACTCCTTTCATTAATAACCATATCATCGCTAATTGCTGGGACTTCTTTACGTTTGGCTGTCATTCCGTCAATTCGCTCGTTAGGCTTGATTTGCACAATGACAGTGTCAATTCTATTCTTATATGTTTCGACTGAACCTAAAGTCTGGATATTTATTTTCAATAAATTAAAATTACCAAAAACATTAATCTATATCTTATTGTCGTCGATTACATCCTTGATTTTAGTTAAGAACAATGGGGAAACAACCATTTTATTACTTAAATTAAAGGGTTATTCATTCAAATCAGTTGGCTCAAAATTCGGAGCATATATTAGAATCGTCTCACCGCTTTTTTCAGTTTTATTGAGTACTCTGCAAATCCAAGCAAGAAGCCTATATTATAGAGGTTTTTTTAATTCTCGTGAAGATATACAATTAGAGCCACAATGGCATCAAACTCAACTCAGTTGGCTTTTTGTTGTTTTTATAAATATTGCTTTGTGTCTCTTGATAAGAAAACTCGTTTAAGGCTTCCCGATTATTTTTGAACGATCTATTTATGACTTGAATAAGCTTACAAGAAATTACTTTAATAGTAAGTGGAACCCATGGATTTAACAATTCCATCTTTTCATTTTATTAGACCCGACGGAACTGAATTCAACTTTTCAGGAGTTGCCACCTCAAACGTCCAGAAATTGTTGATTACGTGTGAGGAGATTGAAGATGCCAGCATATTCGCTCTGGCTAGTTTTGGTTTTGACATTGAGCATATAAAAGCATCGGGCTATATCTTAAAAGAACACGATCGAAGTTCACATTCACGTCTTAAATCCACTTATACGAGTCCTAATCCTCGTGCTGAGCTATCTCGTTTCACAACATCAGTGAAAGAAGAGATTCTTTTAGGTTTAAATTCCCATCTTTCTGGATCCGACTGCATATCCCAACTAAAGGTTGTTTCAGAATGCATGGGTATTACGCATCTTCTAGAAAGAAATCCTTTGAATTTATCTGGAGGTGAAATCGCAAGAGTAATAATGGCAGCCCACCTAGCACTGAGACCGGATGTTTGGGTAATTGATAGAACATTAGGTGAACTTGATCAGCTATTTAGGCAAGAGTTTCTTAATGTTATCTTTAGCACGGGAACATTGTCAAGGTCTTGTGTCGTTATAGTTGACCACGAGGGTATATTGCCCGCTAAGCAATTTGACAAAATATGGCATATAGATGATGAAAAGAACAAAGAAGACTCAAAAACTAGACCAGTTGATAATCAAAGCAAAGAACTTGACAGTGATGTTCTTCAGGTAATAACAAATCAGCCCTTCAACGTGTCATCGTTCTCTGGCCTAAGAGTTGACCAATTAACTGTTAAACGAAATACGAGACTCATAAACGAAAATATATCCTTGACCTGTCCAAAAGGAGAAATCTGCTGGGTAGTTGGTGCAAACGGATGTGGAAAAACAACATTATTTGAATCGTTGGTGAATATCAATATGGATTGGCAAGGAAAGATTTATTTTGAAAACCAAGACAAAACTGATGAGATTTCTAAATTCATTTCCTATTCGCCACAGAATGCTGAAATCGACATAACGGAAGAAAGCTTGATAAAAGAAATTGCGTTTGCATTTGATCTAGGAAAATATGACAAGACTAGTCTTTTCAAAGCAAAGAAATGGTTGAATGAAATTGGCTTGAGTGAGGATTTATATGACAAATCTCTCTCCTCTAACCAGGACAAAAAACTAACGAGTGTCCTCTCTTGTATTGCTCGTAAGAAACCAATAATAATATTAGATGAACCAACCTTATACTTATCAACTACAAACATTTTGATTATTTTAGAGGCTCTCAAGATATATCTCGAAACTGGTGGGATAGCACTCCTTTCTACACATGACTCTAGGTTATTTAGAATGGCGAAGGAAAAATTTAAAGGTCGTTCAAATTAAGCACTTCAAGTTGAAAGTAAGGTCAGGCGGAGCGCCGAACCAGGTGCTTACAGCCGACGTGAAAGGGCTGCGCGGCTGAAGCGCAATGTTATGCATTAAGGTAAGAATATGACTAAACAAGAAATACTTTCGGAAATAAGGCGTATTGCAAAGGAAAGTGGCGGTAAGGCGCCCGGCTCCCAGAGATTTTCTGCTGAGACTGGAGTTCGCAAATCGGAGGAAGACATGGTCGCGGTAGGGATACCGGTTACCCGGCACCCCCCGCACAGATCCCGGCGTGCGCTACTAACGCACCGGGCTCTTACCTTGGGTAAAAGCGTCAAAGCGGGTCAGCGGATAAGGATGACAGATGTGTCCTTCCTATCCTTCTTTACCGCTTCGCGCACCCTCTCCAGCCCACTATGCACGCTCTCCCGGCTCTGTGTCCGGTGCGCGTTTCGCTGGATCAGGTTCCCCTTGGCCAGTTCCCTTCCCTCTATTGCCTCCGCTGCTTCTTCAGCTTTGTTCGGCAACTTCTCAGGTACTATGAAACTGTCCGACTTCCCATGCCCGTTCATCATTGGCTTGTGTCCTTAGACTTCCCAATGCGACCTTCGGCTAACCTCATGCCCAGGGTAAACATGGGATCTCCCGGTTCCCGCGTGGTGTGTTTCCGCACGTGCTCAAGGTCTTCGACCCCGCAAGGTCTGCCTGCCTCTCGCGCTATCGACTCAGGCAGTGTTGCCTTCCGCCTCGTCCCACAACGTCGGCACCTTGAACTTAGATGTATTTCGTGGCTCCATACTTGGCCCGTGCGTACCCCTGTCAACGCTTCAGTCACACCATTACTGGTATCACCGCATGACTCAGGGCCGGTGTGGGTCGCTACTCCTTCACCGTGAGGCTCTTTCATCCTCAACACTCCACCGGTTTTCACCGTCGTTTTCGGGATGTTCATCAAAGTATAAGTTCAGCAAGTGAAACGGGGGAAAGATTGGCAAATCGCGCACAAGAAAGCCGAGGCAGTGTCTTACGGTGTCACATTTTGATTGGTGATTAAATATTGATTTAAATATAAAAAATGATTAGATGCCGACGCTTTTAAATTAAAGAATCAAGAGAAATAATCTGTATAGATGATATAGCGGGCAGCCGGACATCATTGGTAAAAAAGTGAGATGCGCCTGCGTTTAAGGCTGCACTGATTTGAATTGCATCGGGGGTACGGATATTATGGGTCGCCCGGAGCCGGGCTGCCTGTTCCGCAATAGTATTTGATACTTCCATGGTCATCAGCCTTGAATTGAGCAAAATGTCACGGTACTCTGCTGCAAGTTCTCTGTTATTGCTGCGTAATGGATGCACAAGCACTTCCAATAATGTTATTGTTGAAGTGACAACCGCAAAATCGCCCCTGTCCATTGCCTCAAAGAAAAGTCTTACAGCTTCGAGATAGGTTGGATTTTCCTCAATAAAATAAATCAGCGGCGCCGTATCAAGACCAACCGTCTTTCCCTGTAGATCATTTATCCATTCCACGACGATCTTTCCTCATCAATATACGCTTTTACATTAAGGCCATTCCAGATATCCTTACCTTTCCCTTTAAGTTCCAGAATGCTGCGCGGCTGAGTTCCGATTGTCTTTTTGCGAATCAGGATCGCAGTTTCTTCCAGAAGACGAAGCTGCTCAGATAAATTTAATGTCTTTATTTCAGATATTACATGATTATAGCTGACTTCCGGCATAATCAATCTCCTTTTGGCAATTAAAACATGATTATGTTCATGTATTATATTCTGTTTCTTAACTGCAATCATTTCCCTGGCTGCATCAACTTGTTTAATTATATACACTTACATCATAAAATCAATAAAAGATTGCACAAGCTGGTAAGTATTACGAGAATTTCCAAAACGGTTTGACGTCATGGGTCAAGAGGAAAGGGTGAACTCAACTTCAAAGCGCACCACTTAAGTTAATAGTGAGACATGTGATCAACGACAATTAATGTGATTCAGCTCACTTCCCGAAAAAAGTCTCAGTTTATTTTTTGGTAACGATAAGATTCTCATAACCCAATTCTTTTAATATGATCGGAAAGTACTGAAACATCGGTCTTACAACCGGCAGCAGTTTCAGCATTGCGGTTATTTTACCGCCCTGCTTGACTTTTCCGCGGGTAACTGCGGCAATCGGATTTTCAAGCCCGTGCCAGAAACGATGAGAGTGATCAGCGCTCTGTTTGGACCATACATCTTCTTTAATGTCAGTAGGCCCCAGGTAAAAACTGCCGAAATATCCTTCCTTTTCAGGCTTATTTCTCAAATCGATTGTAATTTCCGTATCAGGATCAGTATAGATGAACTTGATGATAATACCGGCTCTGGCCAGTTTGGGACCGATTTTAGGATCCGTCATAACCTTATCCATAAAGTACCCATAGATTTCATACAGATGCGCGGCATCGCGATAATATTCTCCCATAAAGTCCCCCCCCGTTTTTTATTAACAATTCAAAATCATATAGTGTTCATGCGCAAATAAAGTTTGCATATTATTACGTTTCCAATCCGGAAATCGGCAATTTTGGGCAAGCTCAAGGAAATCAAGGGATTGCGCGGAGGCATACGCGATGTATGCCGCACAAGTAATCCCGCAGATTGACACCGAGATCGCACAAAAGAGCCATTTCCGGATGGAAACTATTTATTTTCTTTGATCAAACCGTCTCCCAAACAGCATACTGGCCATGGTTATGCGAAGCATTTGAAGCGTGCCTCCCGCCACTCCCCACGCCCTGGCATCCCTTAGCATCCGCTCAACCGGAAAATCCTTGCTGTATCCGTATCCGCCGAACACAAGCATGGCTTTATCAGTTACTTCCCTGACCATCTCATTGGCATAACATTTGGCCATCGACGCCTCATAAACAGACGGCAGTCCTTGCCCCGCGCCAGTTGCGGCGCGATATACAAGCAGCCTTGCCGCATCCAGTTTCATGGCCATATCGGCGACGGTGAACTGAATATCCTGAAATTCACAAATCGGTCGGCCGAACGCTTTTCTCTGCAAAGCATAATTTTTTGCTGCCTCCAGCGCTCCTCCGGCAGTCCCGAGACACATGGCGGCATTTCCGCAACGCTCAATATCAAATGTCAGCATGAGATTGCCGAAGTCTCCGGGCTGAATCACCACGTCCTCTTTCGGCACTTTCACATTATCAAAATATAGATCACAGGAAGGCATTCCGCGCAGTCCCATAAACTCTTCCTGTTTGCCGAATGTGAAACCGGGCATTCCTTTTTTAAGAATAATGCCGCCGATTCCCTTATAACCCTTAATTTCGCCAAAACGGGTATACACAAGGTAATGGCTGGCAAAGCCGCCGCCGGTAATAAAGCATTTCCTTCCGTTTAAAATATAATGATCCCCTTTATCCTCGGCAAATGTCTCAAGGGATGTAAGGTCGGAACCTGCTTCAGGCTCTGTCATGCAGACCGATACACTATGATTTCCCTCACATACTCCGGGTATGATGCTCTTTTTTTGCTGCTCTGTGCCGAACATATCAATGACACGCACCGGACCGACATTTGATTCAAAAACCGGCGCTGCTATCATTGGGCTGTGCTTTGCAAGTTCTTCAATCGCCAGAATGGCGGTTATCGAAGGCTCCCCTCCGCCGCCGTATTCAGGTGAAAGTGTCATGCCCAAAAGTCCCATCTCGGCATATTTGCCTGTCAGATGATGAGGGAATTCCCCGGTGGCGTCTATTTGTACCGCCAGTTCTTTGAAGTTTTCCCGTTTGCCCATATCTTTAAGTGAGTCAAGCAACATTTTCTGCTCTTTTGTAAGACTAAAATCCACTGTGCCACCTCTTTAAGTTTTAATTCAGGATCAATAGAATTTCAGACAAGGTTGGTAATGTCTCTTATATCCGAAACATTTTCCAGGTTGATTATTTTTTCAATAATCCGGTCAATAGGCCCGATATCCCGATCACCCGCATATTGTTTCAGCTTTCGAATGATATCTCCTTCTTCCATGGGGTCCCGCGGGTCTCCTTTGGGAATATCAACCTGCCTTGTTAAAACACGGTTGTCTTTTAACGATATTTCTACACGGCTTGCGGTTTTTTCAGGATACATTTTATTCAATGTCTCGTCGGTGCTCACAGTGATTTTTTCGGAAAGCTTTATCAGTGCTTCATCCGACATCCTCTTTTCCGTTAATTGGAGCGGCCCAAGATCACCGTCCATAAGACATGCTGCGACAACATAGGGAATTGAAAATTGGGCGGAAACAAAAGAATCATTCTTTCTTATGCCTTTTCCGACGGCAAGTTCGGCAATGCCATAGGTAAAGACCCTGACTTTTTCTATCAGCTGCCAAGAGATATCATGCTCTTTGACCAGCTCAAGCGCGGCCTGCGCCGCGCCATGCGTATGGCGGCACGCGGTATATGGCTTGAAATATACGTCAAGGATAGAATACTTCTCACCGAGCCCATCCGTAATTTTTTCCATTTTTGGAGCCACTTTTGTCGTTATTTGCATAAAACCGCCATTTAAAATTGAACCTTCAAGGACCTGATCCGAGCCTGTAAGCCCCTTTCCTGATAATCCGGCAGCCATCATGCCCGCGCTCGCGGCCTGCCCTCCCTGAACAATCTTGATGGAAAAACCACCCATCAGATGTTCCGCCATGGATAATGGAAGCAGATAACCGGCATTCCCGATGGCATTTAACATTTTTGATGTATTGTATTTATATATACGGGCCGCTGCAGCGGCAGCGCCAAAAGCGCCGCACGTCCCTGTGGGCAGAAAACCGGACAGGGTATGCCACGGGTGCATTGCAGCAGCCGGTCTGTTGGCGACTTCATAGCCGGCCACAACCGCCTCAATGATTTCCTTCCCCCCGAGACCCCGTTCTTCCGCAGCGGCAATTGCCGCCGGAATAACCGCAACTCCGGGATGATTTCCGCCAAACCGGTAACCGTCCTGGGCTTCGATGGCCTCAGCGGTTGTCCCGTTGATAAACACGGCATGAAGCTGATTCGTCTTAAATCCGCATCCAAGGACTGTTGTTGATCCCCCGGTGCTTTGAGAACGAAAGTAATCGATGACGTCATTGACTGCTTTCAGTTCCAGTGATCCGTAAATATTTGCGATGTAGTCTAAAATACATAATCCGGCTTTATGGATGACCTCTTTCGGAAGTTTGTCAAATGAAAGGTTTGCGCAGAATTCTGCGAGTACATGAGTGTAATTCTTAGAATCCGTCATACATACCCCCGCTTTTCATAAATTGCGATCATGTGGTGAGGGTCCAGAATTTCATGCAGAACCCTCAATTCTTCTCCGGTCGGCGGTTTAGTTTCGTATACGTAACCGGACACTTTCAATTCCCAGGGCGTATTTTCAAGAATATCCTCAACCGAATTGCCCGGATGATAGGATTCCAGAAAAGTTTCACCGGTTTTTTTGTCGAACTTTAAAACTGCTTTATTGGTTATGATACATTCCGGGCCTGTATTTGCGGGAAGTCCCCATCGCTCACGCGAACCCGACCCGTCGATATATCCCGGAGTCGTAATAAAATCGACCTTTTCAGCAAGATGTTTCTTATCGTGGAGTGCAATGATGAGAGTCTTTTTGGCCAGCGCTCCGATGGGGTTTGCTCCGCCGCTTCCCGGAAGCCTGCTTTTCGGGTTTTCATAATTACCGATACAAGTCGTGTTAATATTTCCGAACTTGTCCACCTGGCTTCCTGAAAGAAAACCGATATCCACCCATCCGGCCTGGAGAAACATGCCCATTATATCGAGCAGATTCCCAACCATCGCGGCGCCGGGATTAAGACAGGGATCTCCCACCGAAAGAGCCGGTCTTTTAGGCCGGGCATCGACAACACCCGATTCCTGCATCAGGATACAATTCGGGGCATGGGTATGTTTGGCAATATTCGCCGACATGGCCGGAAAACCGGTTCCCACGATCACAACGTTATTGTCTCTGATTTCCCTTGCGCCGCAACATGCCATCAGCTCCGGCTTGATATATTCATTTGAATGTTTTGTCATCCCGGTGTCGCCCCCCTGTCGTCAAAATATTAATACGCGTAACTGACCGGATAGCTGTAATCAAAACCGGCCTGGAGTTTTCGGAACATCTCGTATCCGAACCGCTGGATATAATGCTGTGTGTAAGCCTTTCTGTCCTGAATATCGAATACCCATTCTTTAAGAAAGTTATCAAATCCTTCAACACTGTTTGACGCCTGCTGGTACTGATACCCATAGCCGAAATCAACATCATAAAAACCAGGCGTGTAGCCGGGATGGGCGCCAAAAGGTTCTTCGGTAACGGCTACAACTTTAAAAGAAGGCACAATTGTGCGTGACGGATCTTTCCCTATAATCTCCCTGCTGACAATCCGCTCACAACTTACGATAACCTTTCCGGCCGCATTTGCCCCGACCCTGCAATCCCCGCCGATTCCCCACATCTGGGCATTCCCGTCTTCATCCGCCTGTTGAACATGTATAATGGCAACATCCGGCGTAAGCGCCGGAACCAGAAGTATCGGCTTGCCGTCAAAGGGAGAATCGATCATTTTGTATTTATTTTCCCCCATGAAGGATCTGACATTTAAAAGGTCCGTTCCGACCATATCTTTAACGGGAACAAAAGGCATTCCCATGGCTCCGGCCATCAGCATCATGGGCAATGACAGGTTGGTATATTCTTCAACCTCGATTTTATGCGGAATGCTTTTTTCCATGGATCTGCGGTAACAACGGCCAAGGCCGTAAATTCCGAGGGAGAGAAATGTGCCGATAAAACGTTTAACAAGGCCGGCACCGATCATCATATCAAAATCATCCGCTGCATTACTGCGCGTGATAGTAAGGTTATTTTTATTCTGCCGGATAATTTCATGGATAGCTGCAAACGGCGTTCTGCAGATATAACCGCCGATAAAAAGAAAATCTCCGGGGTTTACAAATTTTGAGATAGCTTCTTTAGTGCTCATTACTTTGCTCATTTACAAACTCCCTTCGGCAGTATTTCCCGGAATATACAGGACCGCTCCACTCATTGCCTTTAATTTTTTATAATTATTCAGAATTCAGCCATGATGGTTAGCGCTTACGCTTCACTCCGTGTCACTTCATATCACTTGAATCCTTGCCCCCTTGACCCCTTGAATCCTATCTTCAGTTTAACTCGCATTCCATCCGGCGGATGATTTCTTCCTGGGCAATATCACTTAAATTGATAAAGATTCCGGAATAACCGCTGATTCGAACGATCAAATCCCGGTATTGATCCGGGTGGAGCTGGGCATTCCTCAAGGTGTTTGAATCGACCATGTTAAACTGTACCTGGAATCCGCTGTTTTTAAAATATGTCTGAATCAAATGCATCAGCTTGCTGCTTTTGATCCGGTTGCCCGGCAACCTCATGTTCAGGTTTAATCCATTATACACACGCTTTAGCGGAAGCTTTGTGACAGAATTCATTATAGCGGTGGGACCGTTTATTGCAATTCCGTTACTGGGTGTCACCCCGTTTCCAAGTGTATCTCCCGAATTTCTGCCATCAGAGGTTGCTCCTGTAAATGCGCCCATTGAGATATGAAATCCGACAGAAAAAATGCCCGGCCAGAATGCACCGCCCCGGAAATTACGATGCCGGCTCAATGTATCACAGAAATGATTCATCACCCGGATTGCCATTTCATCGACGTCATCCTGATCGTTTCCGTACTTGGCAACCTTGTTGATAAAATATTTTCTGGCGGCTTCTTGGTCGGACCAATCGTCTCTCAGCCATTCGGTCAAATCTTTCATGGAGTATTTATTCTCTTCAAAAATAACCTTTTTGACCGCATACAGGCTGTCTGCGATATTGGAAAATCCCATAAGCTGAACGCCGGTGGAGTTATAAACGGCACCGCCTTTTGTGACATCAACTCCTTTTCCAATCGGGCCTTCAATCATGGCAGAAGCAAACGGAGACGGAACATTTTCGGCAATTGCCAGATCAAGACAGGCCATGCCTTTCACCATCAGCCCGATGAAATAAGAAAATTGGTTGTCATATGCATTCCAGAGATCTTCAAAGGATTTGAATTTTTCCGGATTCCCGGTTTGTATTCCGTTTTGCTGTCCGAAAATGTTATCAATACCATTGCTCAGCGCAAACTCGAGGCATTTGATCCCGTTGAACTGGACCGCGAAAGTGGATCCGAAAGTTTTCCCCTGGGCACTCGGCTCAAGACATCCGACAACTCCGTAATCTCTGGCATCGGCTTCAGTAACACCCGCCTCAATAAGTGACGGAACAATGGCATCATCATTGTGAAAATGGAGCAGAACACCATCTTTGGCATATTCAACAGCTCTCATAAAAAAGAATTCCGATGACCTTTTGCTTAACCGCACACCGAAATTGGGCTGTACAGTCCGAATATCCGCATATGCATCAAGTCCGATATAGCTCAGCTCATTCGTAGCATCGGCTCCCGTCTCATCAATGCCCCCCACGACAACATTCTGGGTCGTCTTACCCTCTGTGCCTTCTCCTCCCGGAATAAATGCTTCTTCAAGAACATTCCAGATTTCATTTGTTTTTAAATACAATAAGGAAACTAGTTCACGTGCCTGGTTTGGTGTCATGTTTCCGGAATCAAAATCCTTTTTATAATATGGATATAATATCCGGTCGATGCGTCCTAAGGATACGGAGTTTCCGCCTGATTCGATCTGGGCGATCAGGTGAATAAAATAAAGACTTTGCACCGCCTCATGAAATGTGCTGGCCGGTTTTTCAGGAACCTGTCTGCAGACGGACGCAATTTTCTCCAATTCAAGCCTGCGTGCAGGATTATCTTCTTTTGCTGCCATTTGATCAGCAAGATCAGCATACCTGTTGGCGAAGTGAATCGCCGCGCGAAGCGATCGAATGACTGCTTCATAAAACTGGCCCTTTTCTCCGTTTTTGTCTTCTTGTGAAAGCCGTTCATATTCATTCCGAGATTCCTGAATGATACCGGATAGCCCTGTCGATAACACTTTCGAATGGTTCATGGTAAAGTGACCGATCCCGTAAGATATCTCCAGCATTATGGTAAATATATACTTATCGATATTGTCTGCGACATCTTCAGGCATCAGTTTTTCGAAGCGATCTTCAACGGTTTTTCCTTCCCAGAACGGAATAATATTTTGAATAAGCTCTTGTTTCTCTTTTTCCGTAATAAGAGCCCGCTGGACCTCGCGCTTATCAAAATTTTCCACGTCTATACCGATCCACCTGATTTTATTCTCAGGGAAAAGGGGCGCCCCTTTGAGCTTGCTGGTCCGGCATCCGACAATCAGTTCATCTTCACGGATAGTAACGCTGATATTATCGAGGATATGTTCCAGCGCGAGACTCATGCGCGTCAATGGATCTTTATCCCAATGTTTTATCATCGATTGTGTCAGGTACCGGGCACGCTCAACACACACTTCCTGTGGTGCATTGAGAATTTTTTCCCTGAGTTTTCCTACACGTGTTTCGGCAATTTTCCCAGGCGTTGCAAGTGCTTGTTCCATTATATCCTCCTCTCAGAGTTTATCCTGTTTCGAAACTCAAAATTCAGACGGCAAAGTAAAAAACTCATTATGCAAGGCGCGCAAATTTTGAGGAGTGAGGCGTACATATAAGTACGCCGCAATGACGAAAGATGAAGCGCAACACAGCAGAATGACTTTTTACGAAGCCGTCATACTTTGATATCCATATGATTCAGCAATATCATATCCCGCATGAACTTGGGCAGGACCCGGTTTAAAAACAGAAAAAAGGTGCTCATGAAATCTACCTGATTATGAAGCTTTGGCCGGGGTGAGCGGATTATTTTTATGATTTTTTCCGCGGCCTGAACTGGGGTTGTAGCCTTCTTGATCAGTTCGTTGTCCCGTTCGATAAATCGCCCGGCCCGATCTCTGTACGGCGATCCTTCCGGTGGAAGCTTATGAATTTTAGCGGCAAAATTGGTAGATACCTGGGCCGGCTCAATGATGGCGACCTGAATGCCGAAAGGAGCCAGCTCATACTGGAAGGATTCGACCATTCCGCTTATGGCAAATTTTGATGCGCTGTAAATTGACTCAAAAGGAAAAGGCACCTGCCCTACAAGTGACGACATGGCAATCAGTTTTCCTGTTCCCGCTTTTCTCATGGATGGAATAAATGCCTGGAAAATTGACGCGGCCCCGATAACATTGATTTCCAGGCATTTTAATGCTTTTTCAAGGTCAATTTCTTCAAAGGGTCCGAAAAAACCGATCCCCACATTGGAAACCACTGTATCTACCTTGCCAAACTTTTTCAGAACTTCGTCCCTGAACCGAAGAATCCCCTGCCTGTCAGTGATATCCAATACCTCAAGATAATATTGTGCGCCTATATCGTCAAATTCTTTTTTAAGAGATGTGATACTTTCTGAGTCGACATCAAAACCAGCTATTTTATCCCCAGATTGTGCCAACATTTTTACAACTTCCCGGCCCATTCCCTGGGCCAAACCGGTAATAACGATTGTCTGGCTCATAATATCTCCTTTTATTGTTATAACAATTTATTCCCAGTTAGTTGGGAGAAAGGGTTCCGGGATTCGAGGGGTCTAGGGTTCTATTGTTCGGGTGAGGCGGATAGACTGAAGGCTGTTAGCTAATAGTCTTCAGCCAATCTACCTTTGATCTGTTCACTGGAATCCTTGAACCCCTGACCCCTTGAATCCTATCTACAATCACCAACCAATTGGGAGATGATCCTTATATTAAATCTTCCCTCCTAACCATGGTACTGATTCCAGTACCATTCTCCCATCTGTTTCATCGATTCCATAAAATCAGGGTATTTAAAATGATAGCCACTCTTTTTCAGGCGCGTATTATCCACAATATAGTCATTATAAAGATATTTTGCCGCATCATATTCAAGATCAGGGATTTTACCTTTCAGACCTGAAATCAATCCGTCCAGACGGGCAACAAATTTTATAAGACTCAAGGGCAAATTCAGTTTTGGAACCGAAGTGCGAAATATGACAGTCGCAAGAGTTAACGCTTCTTTTATGGTTGGGTTTGAATTATCCGATAAATTGTAAATCTGCCCCACAGCCTCATCTTTGGATGACAAAAACAGAATAGCACCTGCGACATCTTCCGCACGAATATTTGATAATAGCTGCCTGCCGCTTCCCGGGATCGCTGAAACAGCCGACGGCCTCGAAAAAACTTTACCGGCGCCGTCATTACATCTTGGTCCATAAACCGTGCAGGGTCTTACGATAATAGCAGGCAGACCTTCTTCGCATCTTTTAAAAACAATGTTCTCCCCGTCCCTCTTGCTTCTGCCGTAATTATCCATCGGCTCCCGTTCACTTTTCTCAGTGAACGGGCTTCC
Organism: Pseudomonadota bacterium; assembly: GCA_018830925.1. Taxonomy (GTDB): domain Bacteria; phylum Desulfobacterota; class Desulfobacteria; order Desulfobacterales; family RPRI01; genus RPRI01. The sequence continues at coordinate 3,295 of JAHJRK010000395.1, read as the reverse complement.
CTTATAATAGCCGTAAACACTTGTCGATGTGACATGGACAAACATTTTGACCTTTTTCTGCATGGCAAGGCGGGTAATGTGATCGACACCCAAAACATTTGTCGGGTATAATTTTTTATAGGGGGTCGAGAAGTTGCAGATGGCGCCAAGATGAAAGACACGATCCACATCACCGTCAAAGAGACGTGAAAGCGTTTCAGGCTTTGTCAGGTCAGCAGGAACATATTCAACATTTAGATTTTTAAAAAAAGAGGTGTCGTTTCGTGGACGTGCTGTCGCGCGAACCCTGATTCCCTCTGCCGCCAACCTTTCAACCACATGACTTCCCATAAAACCGGCAGCGCCGGTTACAAGTGAAATTCCCGAAAAATTCATCCGGCAATCCTCCGATCTTCCGTTTTCATCTCTGTACTGGTGTCACCTGATATATCCTTTAATATTTCTTCTTTGGAATGTTTCAGCCAGGTTATAAACATTTCATTAAGATTTGTACCGAGTTCTGCGATCAGTCGAACATATATACCGCTTTTCCCCCATTTCTTAAGATTTTTTCTGCGCCGCTTAAGATCGTTTTCATAACGTTTAATCTGGTTGTCGATAATTTCGACTGAGCGGTTTTTATCTCCGAAACCGTAAAAGACAAACCTCATCAGGAACGGATCCCGAAGCAGCATGGGTTTTTCGGGTGAATCCTCCAGCCACCGGGTAAATTCTTCTTTTCCTTTTATGGTAATGGAGTAAAGCTTTCGCGTCGGTCCCTTTTCGCCGTTTTGATTCATTTCAGTCATGCTGATCAATCCATCCTCATATAACTTTTTGAGATTTGGATATATCTGTCCATAATTGATTGACCACATATGGCCGAAATTTTGTTCTATATGTTCTTTTATGCGATACCCGTGCATATCTGTGTAGTGGAGCAAACCAAGAATTGCGTATTTAATCAATTTAGACTCCTTAATACATGCGAGTTTTAATATATACTTTATATATATAGAAAGTATATATTAGGTGTCAAGTTTAATTTTGTAAATTGGTTCTTCAGGTACTGCTGCAAAGCGCAAACAAGACGCCGATATACAAACGGACTTTTTCGCCGACCTATTATTCCCTTGCCCATGCAATATCTCTGTGATATAAGTGAAAAAAATGACGATCCTGAAGAACACAGGCAGGGAAAGGATATAAATATGAAAATAGCGGTCAGCGGCAAAGGCGGAGTCGGCAAAACAACATTTTCGGCGCTTTTGATACGCGCATTAAGCAAAGAGGGTAAACATGTGCTTGCAATCGATGCTGATCCTGATGCAAATTTAGCAGCGGCCGTCGGGATAACCGGGGCGGATAAAATAATCCCCATTTCAGAAATGAAAGATCTTATTTTTGAAAGAACAGAGGCAAAACCCGGAACAATAGGCGGTTTTTTCAAGCTCAACCCGAAGGTGGATGATCTTCCCGAAGCCCTTTCGGTAAAATTTGAAAACATAAAACTGATGCGGCTCGGGGGAGTAAAAAAAGGCGGGTCAGGCTGCATCTGTCCTGAAAGCACTTTATTAAAGGCCCTTATAACCCATATCGTCCTTTCCCGTGATGAGGTTGTTGTCATGGACATGGAAGCCGGGATCGAGCACCTCGGGAGAGCCACGGCACAGGCCGTTGATAAACTCTTCATCGTCGTTGAGCCGGGACGCCGCAGTATCGAAACCGCGGAGCATATAAAAAAACTTGCCTCTGAAATCGGGCTGAAAAATCTCTCTCTTGTCGGCAATAAAATCCGGGGAAGCAAAGACGTGGAATTTCTGAAAAACAATCTTCCGGGCTTTACTTTTTCATGTTTTATACCGTATGAAGACGCTCTTATCGAGGCCGACCTGAATGGAATTTCTCCTTTCGACGTAAAATCGAATGCCGTCGCGGAAATCAGTAAAGTAATCGCCGGCCTGGCCGTAAAATGAAAAGAAGGGATTTCCGCAGACAAAAATATCCGAAGAGCCGGGAAGAAGCAGGCAGAGTCAGGCCGAATGCGGACGGCAGTCTGAAAAAGGTCTTCGACGAAATCGGAGTCCCGGAAAAAGCAGTCTTTACACCGGACCCCTTTCAGTTAAAGGCTCTCGAAGCAATCGATAAGGCAGACTGTCTTGTTACCGCCCCGACCGGCGCTGGTAAAACATGGATTGCGGAGCAGGCGATAGCCAAAATCCATAAGAAGGGCGGCCGGTCATGGTACGCCTCTCCCCTGAAAGCTCTTTCCAATTCAAAATACCACGAATTTTCAGCGATCTTCGGCGCACATAATGTTGGAATACTGACCGGGGACAGAAAAGAGAACCCGGACGCCCCGATAATAGTCGGGACTACTGAAATTTTGCGGAATCAGCTTTACGATGCCATGCATCAGGGAGTGACTTTATCAACCGATTTTGTCATTCTTGATGAAGCCCATTTTCTGGGTGATGAGGAAAGAGGCGTGGTATGGGAAGAGACCATGATATATCTCCCGGCAAGAATTCCTCTTTTGATGCTTTCTGCCACTATCGGAAATGCGGATCAGATTGCAGCATGGCTTTCATCGATACGCAAAAAAGAATGCATCGTGATTGTGGAATCAAAAAGGCCGGTCCCGCTCTTTCCGCTTTTTCTTCACCCCTCAGGAACTCTTCTGCCGCTTCTGTCCGAATCCGGGTCAAAAGAAAAAGCGCAACTTTCAAAAAAGATAGGGGATCTGTTAAATAACAGGAGAGCAGGCAGTCTCTCCTCCCGGAAGCTTCCGCCTTTCGGCGAAATATTGTCGGTTCTGAAAAAATTCCGCCTTCTACCGGCAATATTTTTTCTGAAATCACGAGCCGATTGCGACGCATCCATTGATCTTTGCAGAAATCACACCATTTCGGATTTCCGGAGGAAAGACCTTAAAACAAGATTAGAGGAGCTTGAAAAAAGCGCTCCCTACATATCTTTACACCGGCATATGGAAAAGCTTGAAAATTACGCGGTAGCCTCACACCACAGCGGACAGCTTCCATCATGGAAGCTTTTAATAGAAACTCTCATGACCGATGGCCTTCTTGACGCCGTATTCGCGACATCAACGGTTGCGGCCGGCGTCAACTTTCCGGCCAGAACAGTTGCCTTTCTCAATTCCGACCGTTACAACGGCAGGGAGTTTTTGCCTCTTTCATCAACCGAATTTCACCAGATGACCGGAAGGGCCGGAAGAAGGGGGATGGACAACATCGGCTTTGCCGTTGCGATACCCGGGAAGTTTCTTGATTTAAGATTGATAGCAAAACTGGTC